>CAJONI010000032.1 GCA_905235995.1 uncultured Bacteroidales bacterium | reverse complement strand
CTGATGTTCCTCTTCGGTGCCGTCTCCAGCATCTACGCCGGTGGCAACGACATCTTCGAGGTGATGCTCAACCTCAACCTCTTCTACTTCGCCGTGCTGGTGCTCGGCCTCAACATCTGGACCACCAACGACAACGCCCTCTACACGGGCGGCCTGGGCCTCTCCAACATCACGGGCTTCTCCAAGAAGATGATGGTCATCATCTCCGGCATCATCGGTACCCTCGCCGCCGTGTGGCTCTACTGGAACTTCTGCGACTGGCTCAACGTGCTCAACTGCACCCTGCCGCCAGTGGGTATCATCCTGATCCTCCACTACTTCATGAACCGCAAGGCCTATCTGGACGACACCGTACCCGTGAAAGAGGTCGACTGGTTCGCCATTGCCGGCGTCGTCTTAGGCGCCGTCGTGGCCAACCTCGTGAAGTGGGGCTTCCCCGCCATCAACGGCATGGTCGTCGCTGCCATCTGCTTCTTCATCGGCCAGAATGCCCGGAAGAACAAATAAGGCTACTTGCTGAATGTCAGATAGACGGCGGCCGTTGCGACAATGGCCGCCGTTTCTATGCGGAGGCGGCTGTCGCCGAGGGAGACGGGCCGCCAGCCGCGCTCCAGCGCCAGCGCCATCTCGGCGCGGGAGAAATCGCCTTCGGGTCCGATCATTATCGTCAGCTCGGGGAGGGATTCCGGGTCAAACCCGGACACAGACAATGCTTCTTTTATGTCGACTTTCCCTTCCACCTCATCGCAGTAGCAGATGAGCTTCAAGCCAGAATGGTCCTGGCGGAGGAAGCCGGACACCGCCGTCGCTGCCGCGAGCTCGGGGATGGCACCCTTGTGAGACTGCTTCGACGCCGAAACCAGCAACCTTTCAATCCTCTCCCCCTTGAATACCTTCCTTTCGGAATAATCGCCGAAGAGCGGCGTGATGCGGTCGACGCCTATCTCCGTCGCCTTCTCGGCGAACCACTCGAAACGATCGATGTTCTTCGGCGGACAGACAGCCATATGGAGCCGGTAGGGATGACTGCCGTAGTGCTCTATCCACTCTTCTACCTCAAACCCCACGGCGCGGGGGTTGTCGTCGGTTATCGTGCAGTGGTAGAGCATTCCCCGGCCGTCGACCACGTGGATGCGGTCGCCAGCGCGGTGACGCAGCACTCTCACGCAATGCGCCGATTCGTCGGAATCGAGCACGCGGCCGCCGTCGGATATGGTTTTTGAATAGAAGAGTTCCATCGGAAGGCAAAGATACGAAAGATTGGATTCCGGGGCAAGCCCGGAATGACGAAAAGATGCCGGGAATGACGCGTTTTTTTATATATTTGTGGTTTATGGCAAAAAGTACGACACAACGTTATACTGCCTTGGACGTGCTGCGCGGCATGACAGTGGCAGGCATGATACTGGTCAACAACCCTGGAAGCTGGAGCCACGTGTTCCCGCCCCTCCGGCACGCCCCCTGGACAGGCTGCACCCCTACCGACCTGGTGTTCCCCTTCTTCCTGTTCTGCGTAGGCGTCTCCATGGCCTTCTCCTTCGCCAAATACGGCGACGCCATAAACAGGCAAAGCTCCAGGAAGCTCATCAAACGCGGCATACTGATTTTCCTGGTGGGACTGGGCCTCAACATGTTCCCTTTCTACCCCACCTCACCCCACGACGCCTCCTGGACCTTCGGCCAGAACTGGGTGTACTGGCTGCAGCATGTCCGCATCTTCGGAATCCTGCAGCGCATCGCGATGTGCTACGTCCTGGGCGGCTTCCTCGCCCTTTGGCTCAAGACCCCGAAAAAGATACTCACAGGGATCGCCGCAGTCACCTGCCTGCACTGGCTGATACTCTACGTCTTCGGCACTGAGCCTGGCTGGGCGACCCTCGAGGGCAACATCTCCGGCAAGATTGACATCGCCCTGGCGGGCGACAACCACATCTACCACGGCTACGGCATCCCCTTCGACCCTGAAGGCCTGCTCGGCGCCCTTTCCGGGGCCGGCACGGTGCTGCTGGGCTACTACATAGGCCAGACCATCCGCAACACCGAAAGCAGGATCGAGGTCGTGGCAAAGCTCTACACCATAGCGGCAATCTGCCTGGCGCTCGGCTGCGTCTGGAGCATCTGGCTGCCCGTATGCAAGCCGCTCTGGACTGGTTCCTACGTGCTCTATGCGGGCGGCTGGGCCATATTCTGCCTGGCTTTCTTCGTGTATTTCATCGACGTGAAGGGCTGCGAGAAACCGTTCGTGCCTTTCAAGGCCATGGGCATGAACCCGCTCTTCGCTTTCGTGATGGCGGGCCTGACCGTGAAGATCCTGGGCCGCATGATCCACTGGACCACTGCCGACGGCAGCCACATGACCCCTCTCTCATGGTTCTACCGCAACTGCTGCATGACTGTCTGCGGCGGCGACAATGAATACGCTTCGCTGTTGTACGCCCTCTGCTATGTGGCGCTCTTCGTCGCGATGGCCATGTGGCTATATCGCAAAAAGATCATCATAAAACTCTGACAATGGCCTACATAGGTCTCATTTCCGACACCCATGGCTACTTCGACCGCAAGGTCCGCTCGTTCCTCGAACCGGTGGACGTGGTGTGGCATGCCGGCGACATAGGCAACGAGGCGACCCTTTCGGAGATAGCCACCTTCAAGCCTCTGGTGGGCGTGTTCGGCAACTGCGACGGCTACGACGTACGCGACTTCACCAAGTCCATGCGCTGCTTCGAGCAGGACGGGATGACTGTGCTGATGACCCATATAGGCGGCTATCCCGGACGCTACGACGCCCGCGCCCTCCAGCTGATCGAAGCCTGCCGTCCCGACATCTTCGTGTGCGGGCACTCGCATATCCTGAAAGTGGTCCACGACAAGCACTACGACATGATGGTGCTCAACCCCGGCGCCGCCGGCCTGCAGGGCTTCCACCTGGTCCGCACAGCCCTCCGCTTCCGCATCGAAGACGGCCGGCTCAAAGACATGGAAGTCGGCGAATGGCCCAAGAACGACTGAAATAAATTTTTAATATTCTGAACATGAAACAAATGCGAATCTTTCTGCTGGCTGCCCTGCTGCTTTGCGGCGGCATCTCCTCCGCCCAGGAGCCAAACTACGCCCTGGCCGACCGCTTTTCGGCAAAGAAGGTGAACAACATGGTCTACAGCACGGCCATCTACCCCAACTGGTTCAAGAATTCCGACAAGTTCTGGTATAGCTGGAAGACCTCCGCCGGGACCGAGTACTACATCGTCGACCCCGTCGCCAAGACGCGCACCAAAGCATTCGACATGGAGCGCCTGGCCATGGAACTCTCCGCCATAGTGAAGGACCCGTTCGACGCCCAGCACATCCCTTTCCGCAAGTTTAAGCTGAAGGATGACGAGAAGTTCACCTTCGAGATCCAGAGCACCGAGATGGTCGAGAAGAAGGAAAAGAAGAAAGCCGAAGCCGACACTTCCAAGCCGGAAAAGCCCAATGGCAAGCCCCAGAAAGAGAAGAAAGTATATCGCTTCGAGTACATACTTGCAACTGGCAAGCTGGTCGACGTGACGGAGAACGAGGAGGAGAAGGACTATCCCGGCTGGGCCTGCATCTCGCCCGACGGATCCAAGGCCGTCTATTCCAAGGGTTACGACCTCTACTGGATGGACATCGCCGACGTGCGCAAGCTGATGGAGGACGACAAGGACTCCACCGTAGTGGACCATCGCCTCACTTTCGACGGTACCAAGGATTTCTACTGGGGTGGCAGCAACTACCGCGCCGCCGAAGTGAAGGACACCACTGAACGCATCTCCAACTATGTGTTCTGGTCGCCGGACTCGAAGCACTTCGCAGTGGAGAAATACGACATGAGCAAGGTCAAGGAACTCTGGGTGATTAATTCGGTCGCCCAACCCCGTCCTACCCTGCAGACCTACAAGTACCAGATGCCCGGCGAGCCCGGCCCGGTGAACCATCTCTTCGTGTTCGACGCATCCGACGGCTCCTTCCGCGAGATCGACTATTCCGCATACAAGGACCAGGACACCGAAATCCTGCGCCGCACCTCCAGGAACGCCGAGCGCTATGATGACTGGCGCAAGAGCGTTTGGATGGGCGACAACGACGGCTTCTACCTCATCCGCCGCAGCCGCGACCTCAAGCGCACCGACCTGCTGCGCGTCGACCTTGCGGCCGACACCGCCCGCACCGTGATCCACGAGACCCTCAACACCTATGTCGAGACCCGCAATCCCCGCCTGGTCAACGGCGGCAAGGAGATAGTGTGGTGGAGCGAGCGCAACGGCTGGGCCCAGCTCTATCTCTACGGAGCCGACGGCACTCTCAAGCGCCAGATCACCGACGGAGCCTTCCACGTCGAGCAGGTGCTGGCCGTCGACGAGGCCGCCAGGACCATCTATTTCCAGGCCATGGGGGTGAACAAGGACGAGAATCCCTACAACGGCCATGTGTTCCGCATCGGAATGGACGGCACCGGACTCAGGCAGATCGACGAAAAAGGCTTCAACGCCAGCACCAACAGCTTCAGCGACGACGCCAGGTTCTTCGTGAGCAACTACTCCCGCGTCGAGACCATCCCTGCTGTAGCGCTCTTCGACGCCACCGGCCGCAAGGTGATGCACCTCCACGACTCCGACTTCTCGCAGCTGCTGGCCGCTGGCTACAAGTTCCCCACCCCGTTCAAGGTGAAGGCCGCCGACGGAGTGACCGACCTCTACGGATACATGTACAAGCCCTACGACTTCGACTCCACCAGGACCTACCCCATCATCGACTACGTCTATCCCGGTCCGCAGGTAGAGGGCAACAGCGAAGTCTGGTCGAAAGGCTTCACCCGCACCGACCGCCTCGCACAGATAGGATTCATAGTCATCACCGTGGGCAACCGCGGCGGCCACCCCAACCGCTCGAAGTGGTACCACAACTTCGGCTATGGCAACCTCCGCGACTACGGCCTTGAAGACCAGAAATACGCCATCCAGCAGCTGGCAGCACGCCACGGCTTCATCGACATCAACCGCGTGGGCATCCACGGTCACAGCGGCGGCGGCTTCATGTCGACCGCGGCCATCCTTAAGTATCCCGACTTCTTCAAGGCGGCGGTCTCTTGCGCCGGCAACCACGACAACAGCATCTACAACCGCTGGTGGAGCGAGCAGCACCACGGCATCCTCGAGGAGATATCCGCCGCGGGCGACACGACCTTCAGATACAGCATCGACAAGAACCAGGACATCGCAGGCAACCTGAAGGGACACCTTCTCCTGGTGACGGGCGACATCGACGACAACGTGAGCCCGAGCAACACCATCCGCGTGGTCAACGCCCTGATCCGGGCCAACAAGCGTTTCGACATGCTCGTCCTTCCGGGCCAGAGGCACGGCTTCGGCGACATGAACGAATATTTCTTCTGGAGAATGGCCGACTGGTACAGCGAGTGGCTCCTCGGAAGTTCCCACCGCGACCAGGTGGATATCAGGGAACTGAACAACGACTAAACGTCATGCCGGGCCTGACCCGGCATCCCGTCACATCCGTGACACCCCTTGCACGACGCGGAGCGGCCGCAACCACAGTCTGTGAGTCTGCGGCCGCTCCGCACATGGTAGCGGACCGCCAGGAAAACCAGCCCGGCGACTACGGCAAGCACTATGGCGGTAGGAAGGTTCATGGCATTATCCCAGGATGAATCCCGCTACAAGATACGCCAGCCACGCCACCAGCCAGGCCACGAAGCATTGGAAAATCACCATCCAGCAGGCCAGCCTGCCTCCCAGTTCCCGCTTTACGGCCGCTATCGCAGCCACGCAGGGAGTGTAGAGCAGGCAGAAGGCCAGCATGGAGATGGCGGTCTGCGTCGTCAGCGCCGCCGTCACATCAAGCACCTCCATGGTCGAGACCACGGCCTCCTTGGCAAGGAAGCCCGTGACCAGGGAAGTGACTATGCGCCAGTCGCCCAGCCCTAGCGGAGCGAATAGCGGAGCGACCAGGCCGGCGATCTGCGCCAGCATGCTGCCCTCGCCTCCTTCCACCATCTGAAGCCGGAAATTGAACGACTGCAGGAACCATATTATGATCGACGCCACGAAGATCACCGTGAAAGCCCTCTGGAGGAAGTCCCTGGTCTTGTCCCAAAGCAAGTGGGCCACGTTCTTCGCGCCGGGCATGCGGTAGTTCGGCAGCTCCATGACGAAAGGGGCGGGATGGTCGTCGGGATGCACCTTCTTGGAAACCAGCGCGACCACTATGCCTATCAGTATTGCCGACATGTAGAGGATCACCAGCACCAGGCCGCCGCGGCCCGGGAAAAAGGCGGCCGTGAAGAAGGCGTAGATGGGAATCTTCGCCGAACAGCTCATGTAGGGCGTCAGCAGGACCGTGAGGCGACGGTCGTGGGCCGAAGGCAGGGTACGGGTGGCCATGACTGCAGGTACGCTACAGCCGAAGCCCACGAGCAGCGGCACTATGCTCCGCCCTGTCAGGCCCAGATGGCGCAGCAGCTTGTCGCTGACGAAGGCCACGCGGGCCATGTAGCCGCTGTCTTCCAGCATGGACAGGAAGAAGAAGAGTATTATGATGATGGGCACGAAACTCACAACCGTGCCCACGCCGCCGAAGATGCCGTCGACCACCAGCGAACGGACCGAGGGAGCCACGCCCCAGCTCTCCATCGCCACTGCGGTCTGCGCGCCCAGCCAGCTTATGCCCTGGTCGAGCCAGTCCTGGAGAGGAGCGCCCAGCACGTCGATCGACAGCCAGATGACCAGCGACATGACCAGCACGAAGATCGGGAGGGCGGTCCAGCGTCCGGTCAGCACCCTGTCGATGTGGCGGCTGCGGCGGTATTCCCGGCTTTCGTGCGGCTTTACGACGGTATTGCCGCAGAGTTTCCGGATGAAGGCGAAACGCATGTCGGCCATGGCCGCATGGCGGTCGAGGCCCCGTTCCTGCTCCATCTGGACGATGATGTGCTCCACCATCTCCTTCTCGTTGGCGTCGAGGCCGAGGGTTTTTTCAATCTCGGGATCGCCGTCCACCAGCCTGCTGGCCGCGAAACGCACCGGGATCCCGGCCCGCTGCGCGTGGTCTTCCACCAGGTGCATGATGCCGTGGAGGCAGCGGTGCACCGCTCCGCCATGGTCGTCGCGGTCGCAGAAGTCCTGACGCGCAGGCTTTTCCTGATAGCGCGCCACATGGACCGCGTGTTCCACCAGCTCCTCGATACCTTCCCCCCTGGCGGCGGAGATGGCCACCACAGGCAGGCCCAGCGCCTCCTCCATCTCGTTCACGCGGATGGAGCCGCCGTTGCCCCTGACCTCGTCCATCATGTTCAGGGCCAGGACCATGGGAATCTCGAGTTCCATGAGTTGCATGGTCAGGTAGAGGTTCCGCTCGATATTGGAAGCGTCGACGATATTGATGATGCCGTGAGGCTTCTCATGCAGGATGAATTCGCGCGAAACCACCTCCTCAGAGGTATACGGGGCAAGGGAATAGATGCCGGGCAGGTCGGTCAGGCGTGTTTCAGGATGATGGCGTATCACTCCGTCCTTGCGGTCTACCGTCACTCCCGGGAAGTTGCCCACGTGCTGGTTGGCGCCGGTGAGCTGATTGAAGAGGGTGGTCTTGCCGCTGTTCTGGTTGCCGGCCAGGGCGAAGTTCAGGACAGTGTCTTTGGGAAGCGCCTGCTCATGGGTCCTGTCGTGGTAGCGACCTTCCTCACCGAAGCCCGGGTGTTCGTCTTCGTGCGGTTCTGCCGGCGGTACGGTGCGTTGTCCGGGGGCCGAGAGCTCCACCTCTATCTTCGCCGCATCGGCCTTGCGCAGGGACAGGGCGTAGCCGCTCACGAGGAATTCCATGGGATCGCCCAGCGGTGCCAGCTTCGCCAGTTTCACTATCGTGCCGGGAATCAGGCCCATGTCGAGGAAGTGCTGGCGGAGCGAGCCGCCGCCTCCCACGTGCAGTATCCTGGCCCACTGGCCCACATGCAGTTCATCCAATCTCATAGCTTCCCGATTTGATGTGCAAATGTCGGCATTTCGTCCCGGAAAGACAATACCAACAAATGGTGATGAGTGCGGCAGAATATTTGCTAACTTTGCCCTCGATGACCGAGATTCACATCAACGGTACGTCCGACCTTCCGAGGGCCGCAAAGGCTTTCCTCGCGCACAAGGGTCCCGCTTCCATAGTGGCCTTCTACGGCTCGATGGGGGCCGGGAAGACCACGTTCATCACCGCGCTCTGCCGCGAGCTGGGCGTCAGCGACACGGTGGTCAGCCCCACCTTCACCCTGGTCAACGAATACCGCGACGCCGCCGGCAATCCCGTCTTCCACTTCGACTTCTACCGCATCAACCGTCTGGCGGAAGCCCTGGACATCGGCGTCTTCGAATATTTCGACAGCGGGGCGCTCTGCCTTGTCGAGTGGCCGGAGATGATAGAGGAACTGCTTCCCGAAGACACCCTGAAGGTGCAGATACTCGTGGAAGACGAAGAAACCCGCACACTGCTCTTCTGACCCCCTGCCCATGAAAAGGATCGCCTCAATGCTGCTGCTGATGCTCTGCGCATGCTCCTGCGAGTGGTTCACGCCATCCGAGAAGGACAGGCAGGTGCTGCTCGTCTACATTGCAGGCAACAACAACATCTCTTCTGAAGGCGAGAGGGATTTCGAGACAATGCGCGATTCCTGGCTTCCGGAAACCAAAAACAAGGAGAAGATAGTGCTGGTGTACCGCGACTTCGCCGGCCAGACCCCGGTGCTGAGCAGGCTGAGCAGGAGCAAGAAAGGAGTGCTGGAGGAAGATATCATAATGGAATATCCCCAGGGAACCAACTCGGCCTCCTCCGCCACCCTTGCCGACGTGCTCGCGGACGCCGAGAACGCATGGCCTGCAAGATACCGCGGGCTGATCCTCTGGTCGCACGGCAGCGGCTTCCTGCCCGAAGGTTACTACGAGAACCCCCAGGAAAAGGCTCCGGGCGCCTCGCTCAGGAGTTTCGGCTACGATGAGGACACCCAGTCCGAGATGGAGCTGGTCGCACTCCGCGACGCACTTTCCTCCCGCCACTACCAGTTCCTGCTCTTCGACTGCTGCCTGATGGCCAACGTGGAACTGGCCTACGAACTGCGCGGCGTGACCGACTACATTCTCTTCTCCCCCACCGAGATCCTGGTCGACGGCTTCCCCTATGAGTCCATGACCGAACCCCTGATGACGATGTCCACCGAACCGGCCCTCAAGTCGGTTGCGACCAGCTACATGAACCACTACCGGGCCCAGTCGGGATCCTACCGCTCCGCCACCGTCACGGTGATCCGCACCGAACCCCTCCCCAGTCTTGCAGCCGCCTGCAGGCCGGTGTTCCAGGCCCGTCAAGACCAGATCATGACCATCGACCGCAGCCAGATCCAACCTTATTTCCGCCACAACAAGCACTGGTACTACGACCTCGACGATTTCGTCGGCAGGCTCGCATCCGACAGCGAATACGCGACCTTCGCCTCGGCCCTCGGCAGGACAGTGGTCTTCGCCGACGCCACGGAGCAGTTCCTGGGCATAGACATGGTCAACTGCTGCGGACTGAGCGTCTACATCCCCCGCCCCGAATACACGGTGCTCAACAACTTCTACAAGACCCTCGACTGGAACCGGGATACCGGGCTGGTCCAGTAATTTTTATTGCATAACCAAATATTTTTCATACCTTTGCGGTCCGCTGAAAAAGGGAAACCTTTTTGGTGCAATGGGAGCCGGACCCGATCCGGCTTGAGTAACACATTTTAAAAACAGTAACATGAAACATTTCGAACTCAAAGGCAAGAAGCGCGTCACCGGCAAGAAGGCCGACGTGAAGAGCGTTCGCAAAGAAGACCGCGTCCCCTGCGTCATCTACGGCGCCGGTGTCGAGAACACCTCCTTCTCGGTCGACGAGAAAGACCTCAAGGGCCTGACCCACACCCCGTTCTCCCACATCGTCGACCTCGACGTTGAAGGCACGAAGTACCAGGCTGTCCTCAAGGCCATCCAGTATCATCCGGTCAACGACCGCCCGCTTCACGTGGACTTCCTGGCCCTCGATCCCGCCAAGCCCGTGGTCATCGACGTCCCCGTCAAGATTACCGGAAACTCCATCGGTGTCCGCCAGGGTGGCAAGCTGAGCCTCAACACCCGCAAGCTCCGCGTCTGCGGAATGCAGCAGAACCTTCCCGACGAACTCCCGGTCGACATCACCGAACTCGGCCTCGGAGCTCAGATCAATGCCGGCGACCTCAAGTACGACGGCATCCAGATCGTCTCGCCGAAGGGCACGCTGGTGTGCGCCGTCCGCGCCACCCGCAACTCCGCCGCTGCCGCCACCGCGGAAACGCCTGCCGAATAGTAGCGACCTATGCACTATCTTGTCGTCGGGCTTGGCAATATTGGCGAAGAGTACGCCTCAACCCGGCACAACATGGGCTTTATGGTATTGGATGCCTGGGCACAGGCATCCAATGCTGTTTTTACGACCGGACGCTACGGAGCCACTGCGGAAGTCTCCTACAAGGGCCGCAAATTCACTCTCCTGAAGCCCTCGACCTACATGAACCTGAGCGGCAAGGCAGTCAACTACTGGCTGCAGAAACTGCATATCCCCCGTGAAAACCTGCTGGTCGTAGTCGACGACCTGGCCATTCCCTTCGGGACGATACGCCTCAGGCAGCGCGGCTCGGACGGCGGCCACAACGGACTCAAGAGCGTGGACTACTGCCTCGCCAGCGACGACTACGCCCGCCTGAGGATAGGTACGGGCAACGGAGGCTTCGCCGAAGGCCATCAGGTGGACTTCGTGCTGGGCGAACTGCTGCTGGAAGAGAAAAGGGCCATGCCCGAACTTCTGGACCGGGCTGTCGAATGCATCAAGTGTTATGGCACGGAAGGCATAGGCCGGGCCATGACCCGCTTCAATCAAAAATCGAGTCGTAAAGCGAATCCATCTCCCGACGCTCCTTCTTCGTCGGACGACCAGTCCCGCGGTCCCGGCGAATAAAGAAGGTCTCCACCGGCGTTTTCAATTTGTCCAGTTCCGACTGAGGGGTGAGATTCTCGGCATAACGTTCCACCTCCTTCGCCCCCACGCGCTTCTCCAGCGGAGCCAATATCTTATAGGTATAGATGACAGGGCCCTTGCGTGCCTCCACCACCTCGCCCGCCTTCACTTCACGCGAAGGCTTGACCGACACTCCGCCAACGCTTACCTTGCCGCCACGGCAGGCTTCGGTTGCGTCGGTGCGAGTCTTATAGATGCGGATGGCCCAGAGATATTTGTCTATTCGTACGGAATCCATGATGACAGGTTATTATCGCTCCCGCATGGATGCAAAAAGAAGGCCGCATCAAAGGATGCGGCCCTTTTTTACCAAAAAATACGCTTATTTGGCGGCCTCAACGGAGGCTTTGCGGAAGTCCTTCATCAACTTGGAGATGTTGAGGGCGTTCTTGCGGGCGCGGGTACCGGCGGCCTTGTTGCCTTTCTCGACCTGAAGTTTCGCATTCACCTGGAAAGCGGCGATCTCGGCATTGATTTTTTCGACGAGTTCTTTCATGGTTTAGTGGTTTGTGTTAATAAATTATGTGGATTGTTTTTCTTGTAACTAACTGTCAGCGAAGATAGGTAGATTCTACTGACAATCCAAATTTTCATCAAAAAATCTGCAAAAAAATTGAATTATTTTTAAAAAACCTGCTTCCGGACCACATAACGGCCATATCCGGCCGCATCTTCCTCCTTTTCAATAAGATAATCTTTGCGGACAGAAGCTTTCGTGCGGACGGTAGATACGGAAGGAAGTGCCGGCCAGTTGCCCGAAACCAGATGCGTCAGGCAGGCATTGATGTCGCCCTCGTTCACGCCGAAATCGTGAAAAAGGTCGTCGGGGCGGGAGTTGTCGGGGGTGAATCCTTCGTCAGGGATGTTCTGGCCGAGGGAATTCTGGTTGTAGAAGCATATGGGCAGGAAGACCCATTGCAGCTTCGAGTAATCGTCACGGTTGTACCTCTCGTAGTCGCTGTCGGATCCGGGATACATGAGCACATACATGCCGTTGGGCTTGCCGTAGGTGGTCTGGCCGACCATCTTCATCTTGTCGCCCATGTAAGGCTTCAGGCCGTTCATCACCATTTCGCTGGCGGAGGCCGTGCCGTGGCCGGTGATGAAATAGATGTGGTCGAGCTCGAGACTCTCGTCGTTCTTCTTTATGGAAGTAGTCTGGTCTTCACCCGACAGGTTGCTGTTGTGCTTGCGGATGACGTATGCCCTCCCCTGCGCTTCCTTGGGGGCCAGGTACGAGATGAGCAGGTCGCTGACCCTGGAGTCGCCTCCGCCGTTGTAACGGAGGTCTACTATCAGGTTCCGCACGCCTGCCTCACGGAAAGTCTGCATGGGTTCCCTGATGTCTTTCAGGAACTCACCGTCGGGGCCATAGGTGAAGCTCAGGAAATGGAAGTAGCCCACCGGACCGGGGAGGCCTTCGAATTCATCGGGCTGGAACACTTGTGCCTTGAGGCAGGTACGCGTAGCGAGCGAAGTGGCCATCGTAGCCTTGAAGGTGGTGTCGCGGCCGTTCGCCAGGCGGAAGGTGAAGGTCTGGGGACTCTTGTAAAAACTTTCGTTAAAATAGGCAAGCTTGTCGGAGTCGAAGGGCGAATCGGCCCTGTCTTCAACGTCGACACCGTTGATCTTCAATATCTTGGCTCCACGGGTCACCCCGAACTGCTCGAAGGGCGAGCCGGGATGGATGTAGCGCACGCGCATGCTGTAGTCGCCGTAGTATTCCACGGCCTGGCCGATGCTCACACCCCAGGTGCCTGTCATGACTCCCGTCTCCTCGGAGATGTAGGTATCTTTGTCCATCATCCAGCTCCAGTGGTCCTTGCTGTAAAGCAATGCGTCGAACCAGTCGTAGATGCTACTGTAGTCGTAGGGCTTGTAGGAGGCGTTGCGGCTCTTCACCTGGTCGTTCCAGTAGTAGTAAACGTCCATATATTCCTTGCGCAGGAACGACTTCGCCTTGTAGTCGGGGTCGGCGTTTATCTTCTGCTGCTCGGTATCGACTTCGGGCTCCACTTCGTTGGGGCATCCCTGTAGCAGAAGCAAGGAGGGAAGGATAAGGGCCGGTACGCAACGGCGCAGGAGGCCCTTCAGGTTTGTCTTGATCGTTTTCATTCTATCACGTAAACATCTTCATCGTCCATATGGTAATAGTATTCTTCGCGGGCGAAGGTCTCGAGGGTGTCGCGTACCGACTGGAGCTGTTCGAGTTTGCGGTCCATCTGGGATATCTCCCGCTTGTAGAACTCTATCTGGCGCCTCTGGCTGCGGATTGTCGCCCTGGAGCGGAGCATCTGCCAGACATTGTTGGTGTCGAAGAAGCATATCCAGACCAGGAAGAACGCCCCAACGATGAAATACTTGTTGAGCAGCACCTTTCCTGCCGGCTTCTGTTTAAGCTGGCGCCATGTTTCCCCGATTTTCGTAAAGATGGACATGACGACGGATGTTTTTCACAAAAATAATGATTAATTTTGATGTTGTTTGCTAAACTGAGTTGAAATCTTCCATGAAATCCTTCAAAGCATTCCTTTGGTGCAAGCCTTCGCTAGGCCAGTCGTGGCTGCTGGTAGCCCTCATTTTCGTGGGCAGCCTGCTCACAGGCATCGCCCTTCCCCACGCCTCGCTGTCGCTGAGCTACTTGCTGATGATGCTCCTTCCGCTGGCCTTCTGCTGGTGGCTGGGCTCGGAAGCCATGCTCTCAGGGGGCGGTCCGGTACCGGTCAATGCGCCCGATTTCGGCAAACTTCCAGCCTGGGCATTCCTGCTTCTCTCTGCCGTCGCGCTTCTGGCCCTCTCGGTGGTCATCGAACCTGTTACGGGAGCAATTCCCATGCCCGACTCAGTAAAGGCAATCTTCGAGAGATTGTTCCTGAACTCTGCGCTTTGGGACATCGTGCTCTCTACCTGCATCCTGGCCCCTCTGTTGGAGGAACTGCTCTGCCGGGGGATGATGCTCCGCGGCATGCACTCCCGCGGCATGGCGCCCTGGAAGGCGATCTTCTGGTCGGCATTCCTCTTCGCCCTGATGCACATGAATCCCTGGCAGTCAATCCCCGCGCTGCTCATCGGCATCTTCCTGGGCTGGGTGTATTGGCGCACGCGCTGCCTCTGGGCCACGATATTCCTGCACTGTTTCAACAACAGCGTCTCGACAGTCATCTCCCGTCTGTACCCCGACCTGAGCATAGACGCCGGCCTGAACGACATCCTGCCTCCGACAGTGTACTGGACGGTCTACGGCGTGTCATTCCTCCTCCTGATACTAATACTCTATCTACTTCATGAAAAAACTCTATCCCCTGAAATTCAAACCCGTCTGGAAGCCTAAGGCCTGGGGCGGAGAATGGTGGGACCTCTGCGGTTTCAACGACGACGACGCATCCATCGTAGCGGAGGGCTTCCTGGCCGAGAACGACGTCGCCGACATACTCGAGACCTACATGGGCGACCTTGTGGGCGACGAAATCTTCGACTGGCACAACCTCCACTTCCCCCTGCTGGTGAAGAGACTGGACGTACAAGACCGCCTCTCGGTGCAGGTCCACCCAGACGACAGGGTCGCCGCCGAGCGCTTCGATTCCTACGGCAAGACCGAATTCTGGTATGTGACCGAAGCCGGGCCTGACGCCCGCATCTTCATGGGCTTCCGCGAGGACATCGATGCGGAGAAGCTCTACAAGGCCTGCCAGGACTGCACGGTGGACCAGTTGATGAACGTATTCATCCCCCGGCCAGGCGACTGCTTCTTCATCCCTGCTGGAACTGTCCATGCCGCGGGCGGCGGTCTGAAGATCGCCGAGATCCAGGAATCGTCCGACATGACTTTCAGGCTTTACGACTGGGGCCGGGAGCACAATCCGGCGACGCGTCGCGAGATGCATCTCGACCAGGCTCTCGACTGCATCGATTACAAGAAATACGATGAGTCCGCTTGCCACCGCTACCGTCCGGAGGGCGTCCAGGTGGTGGCTCAGTGCGAGCAGTTCGTAATCACGAGCCTCGACCTGCACGGGCCGGCGAAGGTCCCCATGGAGTCGTTCAGGAGCTTTATCATCTACCAGTGCCTGGAAGGCGGGCTGGTGGTAAAGGCCGACGGTGCGGACTATCCGCTTGCGGCCGGAGAGACCATGCTCGTCCCTGCTTCGCTCGACAACCTTCTGCTGGTACCCGGTCCCAAGGGGGCCAGACTCCTCCAGGCCCACCTCCCCCAGCCTCCGAAAGAAGACGTCTACGACGGCCCCAAACCGGAATAAAAAAAGCCTGCCGCTCGGCAGGCTTTTTTATGCAACGATTGAAGATTATGCTTCGGGGGCGTCTTCGACGGGGGCGGCGGTGCAGGCGGCCTTGGCGGCGCGCTTCTCGGCGATGATCACGTCGGCCTTCTTCGAGAAGAAGTTGTACATCACACCGTCGACTGCCACCATGATGGCGGCGCAGAGAATGCTGGCGACGGCCGTCAGGACCTCACCGACCTGGGGAATTGCGCTCAGAAGACCGCAGATCAGGCCGATCAGGATGCCGCAGAGGAGCTGGACCGCGAAGATCCGCCACTTGTTGCCGTAGGTGGAGTCATAGCTGAGCTGGAGCGACTTGAGCGGAGAAACCTTCTTGTCGATCAGGAAGTAGATGGCGAAGCCCCATGCGATGCTGATGACGATGGCGGGGATGAACATGAACATCATCGCCACGAAGATACCCATCGTCAACAGGCCGAGCAGCAGGAAGAAACCGCTGAGGTTCACGAAGTTCTCCCTGGCGAAGATGGAGGTCGGGTCGATCTTCTCGCCGCGGCCGATTCCGATGACGATCTTGTAGATACCGATGGTCGTTCCTACGTTGAGATACGGGATCCAGATGGTGATCACATAGAGGATGACCGTAAGCAGGAGCGGAAAGAAGTTTTTCAGGCCATACTGGATACCGTCCTTGATGGTCTGCATGATGTCGAGTTTCTCGTTTTCCATGTGTAGATTATAGATTTAGGTTGTATTTCCGGATACGTTATGTAAATATAGGAAAAATCGGCGCAATATCCAAATCAATCTACTACCACCCGCTTCACACGCAGGGGGACGGAAGTGAGTATCTCGTATGGAATAGTGTCGAGGATGCGCGCAAGCCCGGCCGCGGTGGGCCTGTCGCCGAAGATCGTCACGATGTCGCCCTCGCGGCAGTCGATTCCGGTGACGTCGAGCATGCACATGTCCATGCAGATGTTGCCTATGGTGGGAGCCATCTGCCCGTTGACCTCGAAAGCCGCACGGCCGCAGCCCAGGTGGCGGTTGATGCCGTCGGCATAGCCCACGCAGATGGTGGCGGTGCGGGTGCCGGACGGGCCCACGACCCCGTGACGGCCGTAGCCCACGGTGCCGTCGCCCGGCTGCAGGTCCTTGATCTGGAGTATGGGGCAGCGGTATGCGGCCACGGGGCGGAGAGATTCGGAGCCCACGGGGCTGATGCCGTAGGCGCCTATGCCCAGACGGACCATGTCTCCCTGATACTCGGGAAAGCGCTCCGTTCCGGCGGAGTTGAGCATGTGGAGTATGGGACGGTATGCTATCACATCCATGATCCTGGAGCACATGCGCTCGAAGAGAGCGGCCTGGCCGCGGGTGAAGGCGTCGTGCTGCGGGTCGTCGGCCGCGGCCAGATGCGTGTAGATGCCCTCCACATGGATCTCCGGGCTTTCGCTGATGAGCTCTATGAGGGCGGGAAGGTCGCGCTCCATGAATCCCAGGCGGTGCATGCCGGTATCCAGGCCGATGTGCACGGGATAGTCGAGACGGCCGGTCTTGCGGAGTTCGTCGCGCAGGCGCAGCAGCGTGCGGATGTCAGGAACGCCAGGTTCCAGCCCGTAGCGTATGACCTCGGGATAGCCTTCCGTGCCGGTGGTCAGCACGAGGATGGGAAGATTCACCCCTGCTTCGCGGAGCTCCACCCCCTCGCCCGGCAGCGCCACGCCGAGATAGTCGGCGCCGGCAGCCTCCATCTCGCGCGCGAAGGGAATTGCGCCATGTCCATACCCGTTGGCCTTTACCAGCACCAGTATCCTGGTCGAAGGCTTGAGCAGGGAGCGGAAATGACGGAAGTTGTTCTGTATGGCGCTGCGGCTGAGTTCGAGCCGCGCAAGAGGCGGATTCTGTAGCATCATTCTTCGGTTTGCGGCGCAAAAATAAGGAAAGAGGCGATAATATGCACCTTTTTATTGAAATATGTCAGGGAAGAAGAATCCTGCGGCGGTGCAGGCGAGCAGCATGATGGCGGCGACGATGCAGGCCCCGGTCCATACCCTGCGCGGCCAGCGGCGCGTCCCGTCGTCGGCAGCCCGGAGTATATGGAATGCGGCCATGTTCACGAAGCCGAACATCGGAAGCAGGTAGATCTGGAGCTTGCCGCTGAAAGCAGTCATGATAAGGAAGAACGCGGCAGAAGCCACTAGGGAGAAGCGGACTGAAGCGCTCATGCCCACGCGGCGCACGGCACCCCAGACGGCGACGGGAATAGTGAGCAGCGCCCAGGGCCCCATGGCGTACCAGATAGTATAAAGGTAATAGTACCAAGGCTTTGCGTGATGGAAAGAATTGACTGCACGGCCGAAGGTCTGGTGCACGAGCAGGTTGTCGATATAGGCGCGTCCCCCTTCAAGATACGCGCCTCCCCACCAGATGGCGCACAACGCGAGGAGGATGAGCCATGTCCTCCAGCCCCAGGCACGCCGGAAGTCGCGCAGACGGCGCTCCGAAGCCAGGAAGGCCAGGGTGCCTGCCAGGGGGAAGATGAAGCCCACGGGTCCTTTAGTGAAGATCGCCAGGAACACGGCCACGGCGAAAGCAGCCTGCAGTCCCGGGCTCCGGCCTCCCCGGTCGATCTGCCAGAACAGCCACATGGCCAGGGTGATGAAAAAGGTCATCAGCATGTCCATGCGCAGCACCAGGGCTCCTCCGAGGAAGTAGGCTGTGGTGAGCAGCGCCGCTTCCGCGACGATACGCCAGCGCAGGCCCAGGCCGGAGGACCAGCGGTCGAAGATGGCCAGCACCCCGAAGGCGGGAAGCATGGAGAAAAGGAACACCAGCAGCGGGGCGCTGTGGAAGCCCAGCAGGCGCCGGCAGGCCATCAGCAGCCAGAAATACAGCGGCGGCTTGTCGGCATAGGCGGCTCCGTCGAGATACAGGCACCAGAAATGCCCGTCGCTCAGGGCCTCGTCGACTATCTCAAGGTATTTCAGCTCGTTGCCCGACGTGAGGTCGCGCCTCAGCAGCAGGGGCAGCAGGAGCAGGAAGCAGAGGCAGTAGCGTACCCTGCCGTCGGCCAGCAAACGGCTCAGGAGAGTGCGCTTCGTTTCCATAAGACGAGGTTGCGGAAATAGGTCACTATGCCGAATACCTGCGCGACCACTATCACAGGATCGCTGCGCAGTATGCCGTAGGCCAGGAGCAGGACCGCACCCGTGAGGCTGATGATCCAGAAGCCCGGAGGCAGGAGCGATTCGCCCCTTCGGGCCGAGTAGGCCGCCTGATAGACGAAGCGCAGCGAGAAGATGGTCTGGCCCGCCAGGCCCAGCGCCAGCAGCGCTCCGGGAATCGCATCGTTGTGGAAGAGCCGCTCCGCCACTTCAGGGGCGTGGGCCAGGATCACGCAGAGCACGGCCACCGGAACCGCCACGAGCAGGGCGAGCAGAGGGATGCGCATGCTGCCGGTCCGCTTCCATACGCCCTTTACTCCAAGGTTCCAGACATATACGCAGTAGCCCACTATCTGCCCGAGCATGATCACGAAATCGGCCCGGAGCCAGCCATAGATGAAGTACAGCAGCGACGCGACCAGGCTGAGCATCCAGAACATGGTGGGATTGACCACCTTCTGCGCACGCTCAGACCCGATCCACTGCACCAGCATGCGCGCGGCGAAGAGACCTTGGGCAAGGAACCCTACAGCATAGACCCAGGGAGCTTCCATCAGTGCAGGTTGTCGGATTCAATACGGACGTCGATCCAGCGCCGGCGCATCCAGCGGTAGGCCAGGCAGTCGACGAACGGACCCCATAGCCGGTTGGACAGATGGTATTTGGAATGTCCGGAGATGCGGGGATGGTGGTGCACAGGCACTTGCTTCACACGACCACCGGAAGCCAGCACCAGGGCGGGAAGGAAGCGGTGCATGCCGCTGAACATGGGGAGGCGCTTCGCACAGCCGGTCTGAAAGAGCTTGAGCGGGCAGCCCGTGTCGGACATGCCGTCCCCCGTCATCATGCGCCGCCATGCATTGGCTATGCGGGAGGAAATCCGCTTTACCAGACCGTCCTCGCGCTTTGTACGTATGCCCGTGACCATCTCATAATTAGCAATATAGGGAAGCAGCAGCTCGAAATCTTCCGGGTCTGTCTGAAGGTCGGCGTCGATATAGCCGGCAAAAGGCGAAGCGCAGGCCTCGAAACCGGCTTTCAGCGCAGCGCTCAGGCCGCTGTTGCGCTGAAGGCGCAGGTAGAAGAAATCCTTGTGCCTGGCGCAGATTTCAGCGACGAGTTCTCCGCCCCCGTCCGTCGAACCGTCGTCCACCAGCAGCACGCATGCAGGACCGGCCGTCGTAGCGGCGACATAGGCCGACAGCCGCTCCTCGAGACGCGCCAGGTTGTCCCTCTCGTTGTAGAGAGGAACCATTATGGTGAAGGCGTAGGAACTGGTGGGGTTCATGGTCCGGGGGTTTTCGCAGGATTCGTTTGCGAAAACCATGCAAAGTTATAACTTTGTAGGTAATTATCGAACGATGAAACGGATTCTGGCCATCACACTGGCAGCCTTAGCACTGTTTGCCGCCGCCCCTGCCCTCAAGGCGGTGAAGGCCTATCCGTATCCTGTGACGGTCACCCAGCCCGACGGCTCCAGGCTCACGATCCGCATCTTCGGCGACGAGAACCACTCCTGGAAGACCACCCTCGACGGGAAGCCGGTCTACCAGGCCGGCGACGGATGGTGGAAGACCACCGACTCCCTGCCAACGCGGCCTCTTCTGATGAAAGAACTCAACCCGGTCGGCGGGGCGATAGCCCCGTATCTGGCGACCAAGGCCAGCGTGCACGTGCGGACACTGGTCATCCCCGTGCAGTTCAGCGACCTCAGGTTCACGGTCCCGACCCCCCGCAGCGCCATCTACAACCTCTTCAACCAGCAGAACTATGCTGAAAACGGAGCCACGGGCAGCGTCCTCGACTGGTTCCGCGACAACCTTGGCCAATACGGCAACTTCAGTTTCGAAGTGTGCGACGTGGTGACTGTCCCCGGGACGCTGGCGTCATACGGCGCAAATATAGGAGGGGTCACCGACAAGAACGTCCGCCAGCTGGTGGAAGACGCATGCTATGCGGCCGACGCCGCAGGGGTGGACTTCTCCCGCTTCGACTTCGAGGGCGACGGGGTGGTGGACAACGTGTTCCTCTTCGTCGCCGGACACAACGAGGCGGAAGGCGGCGGCGACAACACCCTCTGGCCCCAGTCGTGGAACATAGCCGACTCGGGGCTGGAACTCGACGGCAAGAAGATTTCCAACTTCTCGCTCTATTCCGAATTCAAGGGCCCGTCCGGCTACCAGTTCGCCGGCATCGGGACCATCTGCCACGAATATTGCCATTTCCTTGGCCTCCAGGACCTTTACGACGTAAACGACGACAAGGAGGGCCTGTCGCAAGGTCTGTACGGCACTCTTTCCGTCATGGATATGGGCAACTACAACAACGAAGGCCGTACACCGCCCTACCTTACCATCTTCGAGCGGCAGATGGTGGGGCTCGTCAAGACCCAGAACCTCAAGCAGGAGCAGGAACTGACCGTGCCTCCCGTGCATGCCGCCGGCCAGGCCTGGCTGCTTCCCACCGGAACTTCGGGCGAGGATTTCTGGCTCGAATACCGCGACGGGACACGCTGGGACTCCTACATCGGCGGATCGGGCCTTGTGGTCTACCATATCGACAGGAGCATGAATTCCGCCGGATCGATGACCGCACGGCAGCGCTGGACCGCAGGAGCCGTGAACGCCTGCGCCGCTCATCCATGCGTCTATTTCGTGTCCTCACAGGGTGAAAGCACGACCGGCGTCGCCGACGCTTTCTTCCCGGGCTACGGCAACGTGCAGGCCATCCACTCCTCGATCTCGTTCCCGCTTTGCGGCTGGGACGGTCGCGGCGTCGGGCTTGGCCTGACCGGCATCGCCCGCAGCGCCGACGGCATACACGTGAAGGTCATATCCGACCAGGGCTGGGACCTCCCCCTGGTAACGGGATGGTCGGTGACGCCCTACCAGACTTCCGCCCTGCTGGAGTGGCAGGCCGACAAGAGCGGCACAGGGCAGTGGAACCTGCGCTGGGGCCCGGTCAGCGGACTATCGACCGAGACCGTCGTGGCCAACTCCAAGACCAGCTACGTATTCGAAGGACTGGTGCCCGGCGATTCATACTTCTGCGAACTCTTCTACACCCGCTGGAACATCACCGGCAAGGTTTACCGCATAGAATTCCAGGCGCTCTCGCGACTGAGCGACTACCCTCTCATAGGCGGGGCCGACCACGTCTGGCACAAGGGAGACAGTTTCCGCCTGTACGTCCTCAACCTGACCGAGGAAAAAGCCAGCGTGGAATGGAGCATAGACGGACAGACCTGCAGAAGCGAGGTCTTTACCTTCGACCATGCCGGCAGCTACAGGATAGTCGCGACCATAAGCTATGTCGACGGCTCCAGGGAAACCCTCACCAAAATACTGGAAGTGAAAGATGGCGAGTAAGGGGAACATTGCTTTCATGCTGCGCTTCGCGCTGGCGCTCGTGACCGTGGCCACGACGATGGCAGTTTCGTGCCCCCAGCCCGATCCGCCGGAGCCGCCCGATCCCCCCGTGGTAGACACCAAGTCCACCGAACGCAAGCAGTTCGAATCGGCCTACGTGGAAGGTCTCTACCTCAAGGGCTCCTGCGCCCTGGCCTTCGACCTGAACGAGTTCCAGCGAGCCGTCAACCCGGTCCGCAAGACCTACCGCATACAGAGCGACGACCAGACCCGCTTCCTCCACGTGAGCTACCAGGGCGAAGTGTCGGCCGCAGAGAATGCGGAAGTCGGATGCGAGATCCACTACCGCCTTACCGCCGGCGAGTCCACCACGCTGATAGTGAAACTCATAGTCGTCAAAGTCTCCGACGAATACCTGTGGCTCTGGAACGAGTTCCAGAAGGTGGGCATGATAGTGCAGCGGATATGACCCGCGACACCCTTTTCGATCCCTTGAGGAAAAAAGACGTGGCCCGCACTCCCGAGGAGGAGGTGCGCCAGAAGGTCATAGCATGGCTGCGCGACGTGCAGGGCTTCTCCCCTTCCCTTATGGAAAGCGAATACGGCTTCACCTACAACCGCCTCCGCTACCGTGCCGACATCCTGGTGTTCGACCGTCAGCTTCAGCCCTACATGCTGGTGGAGTGCAAGGCGCCGGGCATAAGGCTCGACGCGGCCGTAGTCGAACAAGTGGTCCGCTATACGAGGGTGCTGGCGGTCAGGTATGTGATGGTGACCAACGGCTCGGAAACGCACCTGCTGGAGCGGCGCAGCGACGGTTCGGGCTACGACTACCTGCCTTCCATGCCGGAAAGCTTACGCTAGGATTTTGGCTGTCAATTCCTTGAGGAGGTCGCCGTCGGTGGCTTCGCCCCGCGTGTTCGACTTGGAGCGCTGGTCGTATTCCTTCAACAGGGATATGACCCGCATGGTCTTCTTGATGGGATAGTTGCGGATGGCTGTGTCGTATTCGCCTGCGAAGTAGGGATTTATCCCCAAGTGCGAAAGTATCTCGGCCCGGGATTCTCCTGCCTGGAGCAGGGCGTGGAAGCGCAGCAGGCGCAGGAAGTGGCTCGTGAGGGCCGCCATCGTCATCTGGATCGGGAAGCGTTTCGGCGAGTCGGCGAAGAAGGCCGCGATGCGGAAGGCTTTGGCGGCGTCCTTGAGCGAAAGGGCTTTGGTCAGCTCGAAGGCGGAGTAGTCGCGGCTCATGCCCACGTTGTCCTCGATGTCGGGGGCGGTGATGTGGGTCCGGCCTTCAGGGAGCACTTTCCGCAACTTGTCGACGGCCAGCACTATCTTCTGGAGATCGCTGCCGGCGTATTCTGCAAGCAGGGCTGCGGCGTCGGGCGCGATGGAAAGCCCCTCTTCGGCCAGGTAGCCGTCGATCCAGCGGGCCACGCGGTAGTCGGGCACGGGGTTCGACTCGAAGACGACCCCTACCTTCGCGGCCTGCTTGTAAAACGAGGAGCGCTTGTCGATGTTGCGGCCGGTACGGGTCGGGTCGTTGTTGGTCTTGTAGCAGACCACCAGCACGGTAGTGGGCTGGACGCCTTCGAAATAGACGCCTATCTCCTCCACCTTGCGCATCATCTGGGCCTCCTTGACCATCACCAGCTGCCTCTCCACCATCATGGGGAACTGGCGGGCGGCGCTCACCACCTGGCTGGCCGACACGTCGGCCCCGTAGTACACCAGCTGCCCGAAATCGCGCTGCTCGGCCGGTACCACCCGCTCCTGGAGCAGGCGGCACAGCTCGTCGAGGTAGTAGTGCTCCTTTCCGAACAGCAGGTAGAAGGGCTTGATGACGCCCGCAAGTATCTCTTCGCGAAGCGCCTTGAACTGCTGAACCGTGTCGGTGGTCGTCTTTGCCATAGGAAGCAAAGGTACTAAAAATTTGTATCTTTGCGTCATGATCGACCAGGCACTGAACGGCAGGATATTCCGCATCGTTTCTGAAGAAGCGCGGCGGCAGGGCGTGCGTGCCTTCGTCATCGGCGGCTACGTGCGTGACTTCTTCCTCCAGCGGCCCAACAACGACATCGACATAGTGGTCGAGGGCAGCGGCATCGAGCTGGCGGAGGCCGTCGCGGCGAAACTCCACACCAAAGTGTCGGTATTCAAGAGTTTCGGCACGGCAATGCTGCACTGTCGCGAGAAGGACGTCGTCATCGAGGTGGAGTTCGTGGGCGCACGACGGGAGTCCTACAGGCGCGATTCGCGCAAGCCCATAGTGGAGGACGGCTCGCTGGAAGAGGACCAGGAGCGCCGCGACTTCACTATCAACGCCATGGCTTTCAGCCTGCAGGAGAGCGACTACGGAGCCCTGGTCGACCCGTTCGGCGGCATACGCGACCTCAACCTGGGCCTTATCCGCACCCCTCTCGATCCCGACACGACCTACAGCGACGATCCGCTCCGCATGCTTCGGGCCGTGCGCTTCGCCACCCAGCTGGGCTTCACCATAGTGCCTGAATCCATGGAGTCGATGCGCCGCAACAAGGCCCGGCTCGAGATTCTCTCGGCAGAGCGCATCGCCGACGAGCTGAACAAGATCATGAAGACGCCCAGGCCTTCGGTGGGCTTCCTGCTGCTCGACGAGTGCGAGCTGCTGCCATACGTGCTTCCGGCGCTGGCGAACCTCAAGGGGGTGGAATCCGTCGACGGAAGGGGGCACAAGGACAATTTCAGGCACTCTCTCCAGGTGCTCGACAACGTGGCGGCGGTGAGCGACAATGTCTGGCTCCGCTGGGCGGCCCTGCTCCACGACATAGGCAAAGCGGCCACCAAGCGCTGGGAGCCGGGCACCGGCTGGACCTTCCACGGCCACGAATACGTGGGCTCCAAGATGGTCAAGGGGGTCTTCTCACGTCTGAAGATGTCGCAGACCGACGACATGCGCTACGTGCAGAAGCTCGTAGGCCTGCACATGCGGCCCATCGCCCTGGTGACCGACGAGGTGACCGATTCGGCGGTCCGGCGCCTGCTCTTCGACGCGGGCGACGATATTGACGACCTGATGATACTCTGCAAGGCCGACATCACCTCGGCCAACGAGCAGAAGGTCGACCGCTACAAGCGGCAGTACGACCATGTGCGCGAGAAGCTCGTGGAAGTGGAGGCCAAGGACGCGGTCCGCAACTTCAAGAATCCGATCACGGGAGAACTCATCATGGAGAAATATGGCATCCCTCCCTGCCGCGAGATAGGCGTCATCAAGGAAGCCGTCAAGGAAGCAATCCTTGAAGGCGAGATCCCCAACGACTTCGACGCCGCCTACGCCCTGATGGAACGCAAGGCCTCCGAACTTGGCCTTAAAGGATAATTTTATTATCTTTGTAAGATACTAAACCTAAAACTGACTGATGCATCGTATTTTCCTGCCGCTATACCGGTTCCTGCGCGACCATAAGGCGCTGCGCTACGCAATCCTGGCGGTCTCTTTCATCGTATTCCTGTTTTTCAGCCTGCAGATAAGGCTCGAGGAAGACGTCATAAAACTCCTCCCCCAATCGGGGCTCAAACAGAATGAAGTCGCATTCAGCGACATAGGCCTGGTCGACAAGCTCTTCATACAGATCACCTCGGCCGACCCCGAAAATCCCGTCGATCCCTATACCCTAGGAGAGTACATCGACGAATTCTCGCAGAACCTCCTCGCCCGCGACACCGCAGGCAAATACTATACGGGCATACTCCACTCGCTCGACCTCGAGGTGGGACTCAACGCCATGGACTACGGCTTCGAGCACCTTCCCTCCTTCGTCGACACCTCGGTCTACGAAGCCCTCGCCGCAGCCCTCGAGCCTGACGCCATACGCGCCCAGATGGAACGCAACGTCGAGCTTATCGCCGAAGACATGACCGGCACCGTCACCCAGATGGTATGCTCCGACCCCTTCAACCTGCGCGAAGCCCTGCTGGGCGACCTCCTCTCAGGAGAAGGCATGGCAGGAGGCTACAACATTGTGGACGGCCATTTCTTCAGCCCCGACACCACTGTGGTGATGGCCTTCCTCTCCCCCACCTTCCACCACACCAACTCCGGCATGGCCACCCCCTTCAACCGCATCCTCTCCAAGGAACGGAAAAGCTTCGAGGCGGCACATCCGGACATCCGCGTCCTGGCGCACGGCGCTCCCCTGAGCGGATATTCCAACGCCAGCACCATCAAGATGGACCTCTTGCGGACGGTGGGCATCTCGCTGCTGATCATCCTGGTCATCCTGCTGCTCTGCTTCCACAGGCTCTCGTTCATCCGCCACATGGTGATGCCCGTGGCCTACGGCACGGTGTTCTCGCTGGCCTGCATCTACTGGATCAAGGGCTACATGTCGCTCATGGCCTTCGGCTGCGGCGCGATCATCCTGGGCGTGGCGCTGAGCTACTGCCTGCACCTGCTTATCCACTACTACTACGTGGAAGATATCGAGAAGGTGATCGAGGAAGAGTCCACGCCAATATTCCTGGGCTGCCTGACCACCATTGGCGCCTTCCTCGGCCTGCTCTTCACCGACAGCGACATGCTCAAGGACTTCGGCCTCTTCGCCACCTTCCTGCTTGTGGGAAGCACCGCCTACGCACTGGTGTTCCTGCCCCACAACATGAAGAAGAGCGACATCAAGTTCCGCAAGTCCAAAGGCTTCCCCGTCATCCAGAAATTCAACGACCTGCCATGGGACACCAGCCCCGTGATCCTCGGGCTGCTGGCCGTGGTGATGGTCGCCGGAGTGGTGATGAGCCCGAAGGTGAAGTTCGACAGCGACCTGCGCAACCTCGGCTACGACAACGAGAACGTACGCGAAAGCGCCAGGCTCTACAGCGAAAAGAACGAAGACGGCTACAAGCACCTCTACTACGCCGCCTACGACTACGACATCGACCAGGCCCTCGAATACAACAAGGCCCTGATGGCGAGCCTCGACTCGCTCAAGAAGACCGGCCTGGTGAAGAACTATTCCTCCATCGTGCCGCTGCTCTTCCAGAACACCCGGGACCAGCAGCTCCGCATCGACGCCTGGAAGGCTTTCTGGACGCGGCAGCGCATCGCAGAGGCCCGCACCAATCTCAACCGCGAGTGCAGCAGGACCGGACTCGACGCTTCGCTGTTCGAGCCTTTCTTCGCCCTGGTGGAAGCCGACTATGAACCCGGCTCGCTGCTGGAAGCGGGCTTCATCCCCGAAGAACTGCTGCTCAACTTCGTCGAGGTGCAGCCGGAAGGCAGGACTTTCGTATTCACGACTGTGACGTTCGAGCCGAAAGACATGGACGCAGTGTCGGACAACCTGGTCCGCAACCCCCACATCATGGTGCTCGAGCCTTTCTACTACTGCCGCGACATAGTGCAGGTGGTCCACGACGACTTCAACACGACCCTCCTCATATCTTCGCTCTTCGTGCTGATAGTGCTGCTCATCGCCTTCCGCAACATCCTGGTAGCGTTGGTGGCCTTCCTGCCGATGTTCCTCTCCTGGTACGTGCTGCAGGGCCTGATGGCCATCTTCGGGCTGGAATTCAACATGATCAACATAGTGATATCCACCTTCGTCTTCGGCATAGGTGTGGACTACAGCATATTCGTGATGGAGGGCCTGCTGCAGCAGGCGCGGACGGGCGACTCCGACAAGCTGGAATACCACAAGGTGGCCATCTTCTTCTCGGCCCTGGTGCTGATAATCACCGTCGCTTCGCTCATCTTCGCCACCCATCCGGCCATCAGTTCCATAGGCATGATCACGCTCATCGGCATGATCTCTACCATCTGGATGGCCTACTCGCTCGAGCCCTTCATCTTCCGGCTTCTGCTGAAAACGAAATTCTTCCGCAACAGCCTTAAGATCAAGCCATGACGGAAGAAACACTGGATGGAAAGCGTTTCCTTTCGCTGGTCCGCGGCGGCGCCGCGCGTCTGGGCGAGAACAGGAAGATCGTCAACGACCTGAACGTCTTCCCCATTCCCGACGGAGACACGGGCGACAACATGTACATGACCATCGAGGCGGGATACCGTGCCGCCGCCGGTACGCTCGGGGAAACCGCTGCCGCCGTCTCCCGGGGGATGCTGACGGGAGCCCGCGGCAATTCCGGGGTGATACTCTCCCGCATATTCGCCGGCATAGCCAAAGGGCTGGACGGATGCGAAGAGGCGGGACTCGAGGCTTTCGAGAAAGCCATGGCCTGCGGAGTGGAATCGGCCTACGGCGCGGTGCCGGAGCCCGTGGAGGGCACCATCCTGACCGTCCTTAGGGAAGGAGTGGCCGCCGCCTCGCACAGCCGCAATTTCGACGAATACTTCGACCTGCTGATATCTGCCATGGACCTCTCGCTCCAGCATACTCCCGAGCTGCTCTACGTGCTCAAGCGCGCAGGAGTGGTGGACAGCGGAGGCGCAGGGCTTCTCTACATCGCCGAAGGCATGAGGGCCGCGCTGCACGGACAGGCCGCCTTACTGCCGGAAGAAGCAAACCTTCCCGCGGCGCACGCCGTCGACCTGGATGCCTTCTCGGAAGACAGCACCCTGGAGTTCGGCTACTGCACCGAGTTCCTGCTCAGGCTGCAGCGCAGCAAGGTCGACCTGGAGCACTTCGACGAGCGTGAGATATCCGACTGGCTTTCGGCCCACGGCGAGTCGCTGGTGTTCTTCCGCGACGGAAGCATCATCAAGGTGCACGTCCACACCCGCACCCCCGGCGAAATACTCAACCAGTGCCAGAAGTGGGGCGAGTTCCTGACCCTCAAGATCGAGAACATGACGCTCCAGCACCACGGGAACCACATGGACGAGCGCTTCCGCACCCGCGGCAAGGTCCTCGGGGTGGTGACGGTGGCGGCAGGGGCGGGCCTGCAGCAGGCCTTCAGCGACATGGGCGCCGACGTGGTGATAGAGGGCGGACAGACCATGAACCCGCCGGTGCAGGCCTTCATCGAGGCTTTCGACAGCATAGGCGCCGAAAGCGTGCTCGTCTTCCCCAACAACGGCAACATACTCCTCACCGCCAGACAGGCCGCCGAGATGTACGGCAAGTCGCGCGTCGAGGTCATCCCCACCCGGAGCCTCGGCGAAGGCTATTTCGCCATGGCGAACCTCGACGTCTCGCAGACCGTCGACGAGATAGTCCCCGCGCTGGAAGAGGCGCTGGGCGACTGCGTCAGCGGCAACGTGTCCCGCGCCATTCGCGACAGCGAAGCCGGGCATACCGGCGACTATCTCGGCATGAGCGGGAAGGACATACTCTGCGCTTCCCCCGAGCGGCAGGAGACCATCCTGGAGCTTGCCCGCAGGCTCGGGACCGACAGCCACGACCTTGCACTCCTCTTCCAGGGAGGCGACGTGCCGGCCGACGAGGCCGAGGCCGCCGCCGGAGCCCTGCAGGCCGCCTTTCCCCGCACCGAAGTAACCCTCATCCCCGGAGGCCAACCCGTTTACGATTATATCTTACTGCTATGCTGACACTTTACACCGACACCGACACCGACATCACCCCTGCAGTGGCTGCTCAATATGGCTACAAGCTCATCAGCATGCCCTACAGCGTGGACGCAAAGACCGTTTACCCATACGTAGACTTCAAGGAATTCGACTCGCGCAGTTTCTACGACATGCTGCGCTCAGGAGTGCTGCCCACCACCAGCGCCATCTCCAGGGAACGCTACATCGAGTATTTCGAGCCTGAGTTCAAGGCCGGCAGGGACATACTCTACGTGCACTTCTCCCGTGCCATGACCAACACCTTCGACGCGATGGACCAGGCCGTGGCCGAGCTCCGCGCCAGGTATCCGGAACGCCGCTTCGAGGAGATCGACACCAAGGGCATCACCACCATCAGCTACGCCATAGTCCGCGCCGTGGGCGACCTCTTCCTCGAGGGAAAGACTCTCGACGAAATGATGGAGTGGGCCAGGACCGAAGTCGACCACTACGCCATGTATTTCTTCGCCGACGACCTGAAATTCTTCCGCCGCAGCGGTCGCGTGAGCGGCCTGGCCGCCACCATGGGCACGCTCATCGGCATCAGGCCCATCATCTACATGTCCGAAGAGGGCAAGATGGTCTCGTGCGGCACAGTCAAGGGCCGCGCCAAGGCCATGGAATACCTTTCGGACAAGGTTCTCCAGCTGGGCGACGCCATCAAGTCCTACCGTTTCTACATCGGGCACACCGATGCGCCGGAGCTCGCCGAAGAGGAGGCCAGGATGATCAGGGAGCGCTTCGGGGAAGACCTTGACATCGAATTCGTGGTCTGCAACCCCACCGCCGGCAGCCACGCCGGGCCTAACGGGGTGAGTGTGTGCTTCCACGCCAAAAATCGCTAAGATGGTAGAAGTCAGGGAAGTAAAGACGCGGCGCGAGCAGCGGGAGTTCCTCAGCTTCCCGCTCGACCTCTACCGCGGCAGCAAGTTCTTCGTCCCGCCGCTTTATGCCGACGAGAAGAAGATGTTCTCCAGGAACTTCGTCTACAACGACTGCTGCGACTGGACCTGCTGGAACGCCTATCGCGACGGGAAGATCGCCGGCCGCATCCAGGGCATAATCCAGAGGGCCTCCAACGAGAAGAGGAAGGAGAAGCGCGCGCGTTTCTGCCGTTTCGACACCATCGACGACCCTGAGGTTTCCAGGGCGCTCTTCGGGGCTTTCGAGGCCTGGGCACTTTCGAAGGGGATGGACACGGCCTGCGGCCCGCTGAGTTTCTCGGACCTGGAGCGCGAGGGCCTGCTGGTGGAGGGTTTCGACCAGCCGCAGACCTTCGAGGAGCAGTACAATGCCGAGTACTATCAGCACCACGTCGAAGCGCTGGGCTACGCCAAGGAGGTCGACTGGACTGAGTCGCGCATCTACGCCCCCGAGACCGACGAGGAGGATCTCGACAAGCTCACCGATTTCATTTTCCGCCGCTACAAGCTGCACTTCGGACCTTCCAGGGGCACCGCCGATTTCCTGAAGCGCTACGCCGACGGCATCTTTGAGATCCTCGACAAGTCGTACGAGGGCCTCTACGGCACCGTCCCCTTCACCGAGGGGATGAAGAAACTGATGATCGACAATTTCCGCATCGTCATCAGCCCGAAATACACCGCGGTCATCCTCGACGAGAACGAGAGGGTGGTCTGCTTCGGCTTCGCGATTCCTGCGCTCGCGCCTGCGCTGGCAGGCACGCGCGGACGCTACACTCCCCGCACCCTGCTGCGCTTGCTGCGCTGCATCCGCAATCCGAAGATCATCGACCTCTGCCTTGTGGGCGTAGATCCGGAATATCTCAACCGCGGGGTGTCGGTAGCCTTCGCCTCGGCCATCATGCACATGCTGCGCGACACCGGCGTCGAGTACTGCGAGACGAACCTCAACCTCGAGGACAACTACGCCATCCTCAACCTCTGGCACCGTTTCGACGCCAGGCAGGTGAAGCGCCGCCGCGCCTATATGAAGAAACTGTCATGATAAAGCTCCTCATCGACTGCTTCGGGGGCGACCACTGCCCCGAAGCGCCGGTCGCCGGCGCCGTCGCCGCACTGGCGAAGAATCCCGAACTGCACCTGCTGCTGACGGGCGACGAAGCCCTGATCCGGGCCGAACTCGCCGGCAAGTCCTACGACGCCTCCAGGCTGGAGATCGTCCATGCGCCCGAGGTCATTGGCGGCGACGAGAAGCCCACCGACGCCATACGTCTCAAGCGCAACAGCTCGATGATGAAGGCCATCATCATGCTGCGCGACTGCGACGACATCGCCGGAATGGTATCAACCGGCTCCACCGGGGCGCTCGTCACGGGGGCCCTGGTACGTCTGGGCCGCATCCCGGGCGTCATACGTCCGGCATTCTGCCCGCTGCTGCCCACCATGACGGGCGGCATTGTCGGCATCTGCGACAGCGGTGCGAACCCCGAGGTGACGTCCGCCCATCTGCGGCAGTTCGCCATCATGGCGAGCCTCTATCTGGAAAATGTCTACGGTATCGCCTCTCCGCGCACGGCCCTGCTCAACGTGGGCCTGGAGGCGGAGAAGGGCGACGATCTGCGGCGCGAGACCTACGCGCTGCTGAAGGAGACTCCTTCGGTCAACTTCGTGGGCAACATGGAGAGCCGCGACCTGCTGTCGGGTTCCTACGACCTTGTGGTGGCCGACGGTTTCTCAGGCAACGTTCTGGTAAAGACCACCGAGGGCACTGCGGTCGAATTGCTCAAGAAGCTGAAGAAGGACATATATTCCCGCAACCTCTACAAGTTCGGGGCGCTGCTGATGAAGCGCATGTTCATGGAAGAGAAGGAGTTCATGAACTACCAGAACTACGGTGGCAGCGTACTGCTGGGCACTCAGAAGGTCGTGGTCAAGGGCCACGGCAGCAGCCGCGCCGTCGCCGTGGAAAAATGTATCGAGCAGGCCTACAGGATGGAGACCTCCCGTCTCTCCGCCAAGATCGAAAGCGAAATTGCAAAATACGAACACTACGAAGATTAACCCGTCATGTTTGACAAAGTGCAGGCCATACTGGCCAAACAGCTCCGGAAAGACCCGGCCATCATCACCCGCGAATCCAAGATCAAGCGCGACCTTGGCGCCGACTCCATCGACATCCTCCAACTCCTGATGAAAGTTGAAGACCAGTACGGCATCGTCATCCCCGACGCCGCCCTCGCCACCTTCGAAACCGTCGGCGACGTAGTCGACTACCTCGAAAAACAGGAAGCAGCCCAGTAGGCGACCGTCTTCCCGGAGCCTGATCCAGGGCCTTTATTTCTTCAGCGTACCTTTGATCGTGCCGAAGGAGAGGCCGATGGAGAAGCGCAGGGGGGTGTGGGTGGCGTCGTCGGTGATGGTCATGCTGAGGGCTTCCTTGCCGTCCTGGACGAGGACGACCACAATGACGGGAGTAGGCTTGCCCTCGAACTTGATGGTCTTGCGTTTGCAGGAGGCGATGCTCACGGGCAGCGGGTCGTGGTCGAGAAGCAGGGCAGTCGCGGGCCATTCCGGAACCATGGCTGTGCTGTCGGAGCCGTAGTCGAGGGTGCGGATGCGCCAGAGCATGCCGAGCAGGTCGCGGACGATGCCGTCCCATTCGAGAATCTCGTCGCGATGAGGCCTGGAACTCTTCGTCACGTCGAGGTGAACCTTGCCGGGGGTCTCCCAGTCGTAGATTCCCTTCGCCCAATATTTCTTCTCGGTCTGCGAACGGTCTGCCGCCACGGGGGTGAGGGCCTCGTCCATGATAAAGGTCGAACCGTATTGACAGTCAAGCGTGTAGATTCCGCCAACCGCAGCGGTGAGCGTCGCTTCCAGACGATAATTCTCCCCGTCCGGACGGCCGTCGAAGGTCATCGTGCCGATGTTTCCGGGGAAGAGATTGTGGCGTATGGTATAACTGAGGGTCTCGGTGCCGAGGGAATGATCCTGGGCCTGGGCCAGGCAGCTCACAAAGAGCAATATGAGGGGAAGGATGCGTTTCATCTATTATGGCTTCCGCAAACGGGACTGCAAAAAAAGCAAAAATTCTCCGTACTTTTGCAAAAACTCTACCAAGAAAATGATTTCCGCGAACGAAGACAACAAGACACGCCAGCAGATCCGTATCCCGAGCTACGGCACCGACGCCGACAGTTTCCTCAAACCCAGTTCCTTCATGGACCTGGCGCAGGAGATGGCCAATGCTTCCGCAACGCATCTGGGCTTCGGCTTCGACGACCTGCAGCGCTCCTCGCTTGCGTGGGTCCTCTCGCGCATGCACATCGAGTTTCCGGCCATGCCCCGCTGGAGGGATGAGGTAGAACTCCAGACCTGGCACAAGGGTTTCGAAGGTCCGTTCTACGTGCGCGACTTCCGTATGCTCGACGCTCAGGGCCATCCCGCAGTGCTGGCGACATCGTCGTGGCTGGTGATCAACACCGACACGCGGCGGCTTGTCAGACGCGAACATCTTCCCTCCGAACTCCCCGTCGATACCGAATACCCCGACAGCGCCATCGATACTCCCTGCCCGAAAGTAGCGCTGCCTTCCGAGGGCGTCGAACCAGCCGGCAGCCGCATCGCAGCCTATTCCGACGTAGACATGCTAGGCCATGCCAACAACGCCCGCTACGTGGCCTGGGCCATGGACTGCCTCGATTTTGACCTGGTGGCGCACAACCGTGTACGGAGCCTGACCATCAACTTCAACAAGGAGGTCCGCCCCGGCTCCAATGTGGAGTTCTTCCGTGCGGAGATACCCGGCGGCTGGGCAGTGGAAGGACGAGTGGAAGGCGTTTCGGCTTTCTGCGTCGAGATCGTTTTGGTACGAAATTAGAAAGAATTGTCTTACCTTTGCCCTTCCAAAAAACGACAAGACAATGAAAAAGACTTTTCTGACCATATTCCTTCTCTGCAGCGCAGCCCTCGCGTTCGCCCAGCAACTCGACTGCTCCTTCACCCAGGCCCGCACCATCAAGGCCTCCGGCAAGGTTGTCCGCTCCGAGGGCGTCATCTCCTTCATCAATCCCGACCAGCTGACGATGACCTACACCCAGCCTGCAGGCGATTACCTGGTCATTTCCGGCCCGATGCTCCGCTCCAACTCCAACGGACAGCAGATCTCGGTCAACACCGACAACAACGCCCGCTTCCGCACTATGAAGAACACCCTGCTCAACTGCATCACCGGCAACGTGGAGCAGGCCGCACAGGACAACGACGCCGAACTCAAGGTCTCGGAAAAAAGCGGTGTCAAGACGGTGGAGATGACAGCCCGCAAGGCCGCTCCCCGCGGCTATTCCAAGATCGTGATGGAATACAACAGCAAGAACCTGCCTACGCGCATGGTCCTCGAGGAATTCGGCGGCATCTCGACCGAATATATCTTCACGTATTAAATAGATCCCGGATCAAGCCCGGGACGCACACAAAAAGAAATCGGAGCCGCATTAATCACTATGCGGCTCCAGCTTTTAATAGAAGTCTGTAAATAACCTTTACAGTGCTGCTATATCTTCTTCTGATAATCCGGTACAATCAATAATAAGCTGGACTTCAAGACCTTTTTCTTTCATCGCTTTGGCGATCTCTTTCTTCTGGTAGTCCTCGCCTTCGATGCGGCCTTCTTCACGGCCTTTTTCTTCGGCGGTCTTTATTCCGCTGTAATAGTCGCGGTAGCGTTTGAGTGCATAGTCGTAGGCGACGCGT
>CAJONI010000031.1 GCA_905235995.1 uncultured Bacteroidales bacterium | reverse complement strand
GTACCCGGAGCCGGGGTCGAACCGGCACAGCCTCGCGGCCACTGGTGTTTGAGACCAGCGCGTCTACCGATTCCGCCATCCGGGCGTCGATAGAGGCGCAAAGGTATGCAATTTTGGATAAGTTTACAAATCGGAAGCCGAGCCCAGCATATAATCCGCCAGCACACAGGCCGTGACAGCCTCGACCACCGGCGGGACGCGCAGGGCGAAGCAGACGTCGTGCCGTCCCGGCACCGAGAATCCGGTCATCTCCCCCTTTTCGAAGTCGAAGGTCTGCTGAACCTTGCGGATACTCGAAGTCGGCTTGACCGCCACCCTGAAAACCAGAGGATTACCATTCGTCAAGCCCCCGTTCACTCCCCCGGCCCCGTTGCGGGCGGTATGCCCCTCGGCATCCACGAAAGGATCGTTGTGCTGCGAGCCCTTCATGCGCGTGGCTGCGAACCCGTCGCCGAACTCCACGCCGCGGATTCCAGGAATCGAAAAGGCAGCGTGGGCTATGACCGACTCCACCGAATCGAAGAAAGGCTCTCCAAGACCCACGGGAACGCCGGAGCAGCGGCACTCCACCACTCCGCCAAGGGAGTCGCCCTCCTTGATGGTAGCTTCGAGCAGAGCTTCCACTGCCGAAGAATCCTCCGTGGAAACGCCACCCACCTCAGTAAGGCGCGCAGTTACCTGAACCGGAGCAATGAGTTTCTTGGCCACAACACCCGCAGCCACCAGCGGCAGCGTCATGCGTCCGGAGAAGCGCCCGTTCAGCAGCGAGCCGTACCTTGCCATGGCCACGAAATCGGCATGTCCGGGCCTGGGTACCGCCGTGAACAGACTGTAGTCTTCGTCGCGGTAGTTGCGGTTGGCGAAGCGTATGGTCAGGGTGTCAGCTTCGGCGCGACGGTCATCAATCTCCGGGAGGTCGTCTTCTATCCTGGAGGTTGTGCCCCTCGCCCCGCTCTTGCGGCGCAGCAGGTCGACTGTAAAATCTTCAGGGACAATCCTTAGCGAAGAAGGCACCCCGTTGATGACCACTCCCACGAAAGGCTCGTGCGAGGCTCCGAAAAGTTCGAGACGGAAGTGTTTGCCGAAAGTATCCATGTCAGTGGCGTTTGAGTTTGTCGAGCAAAAGCGGGAAGTCGGGGAAAGATTTGGTCACGCAGTCGATGTCGTCGATGACTATGGGGTTGTCGGTCAGGACTGAAGCCACCATCAGGGCCATGGCGAGCCGATGGTCGCCGTGCGACGACACTTCCGCTGCCTTAAGGACGCGGTTTTCCTGCCCGTAGACGACCATGCTGTCGCCGTCGAGGACGGTACGGATTCCCAATTTGCTGAATTCCGCGGCAAAGGTGGCCGCGCGGTCGCTTTCCTTGTTGCGGAGACGGCCTATTCCGGCCAGCACGCTGTTCCCTTCAGTGAAGGCGGCCAGCAGGAAAAGCGGCGCAAAGAGGTCGGGAGCGTCGTTGATGTCGAAGAAGAAGGGCCTCAGTATCGATTTCCTTACGCGCACGAGCTTCCGTTCAGCCTCCCACCAGAGGTCGGCCTGGTTTTCCTTGAGCAGGGAGTAGATCACGGCATCCGACTGTCGGGAGTTCAGGTCCAGGCCGGGGAACGACAGGTCGCCCGCGATGGCTCCTGCGGCCAGCAGCATGGCCGCGGCGCTCCAGTCGCGCTCCACCTCAAGGCCGATGACAGGCGTGATCTGCTGGGAAGGATGGATATACCAGGTCCTTATCCTTTCGTCTTCATCCGGCTTTTCTTCAAGCTCGGGGCAAACATAGCCCGAAAGGCCGAAGAACGAGGCGATGTAGCGCGTCAGTTCGATGTAGGGTTCGCTGGTCACACCGTCTATACGTATGCTGCTCATGGCTTCGCATTGCGAGAGGGCGATCAGCATACCTGAAATCATCTGGGAGCCGCACTCCCCCGTCACTTCCACGTCGCCGGTATGGATGAGTCCGCCCACGCGCACTGGCAGGTAGCTCCTATCGGTAAATTTCAGCCGCAGACCCAGTTTTCTCAAGGCGGCACGGTGGTCGTCTACCTTGCGGTGCAGCAGCGTCTTCTCGCCGGTTATGAGTATCTCTTCCCGGGCCAGACCGGCCAGCGGTATGCAGATCCGCGCAAGCAGGGCCGATTCTCCCACGTGAAGGGTGTTGTCTTTCACTGTCAGTCCGTTGCGCAGGATGTCCTGATGCCCGGTAATTGTCAGTATGGAGCCCTCCTGGGAGACGTCGGCTCCTAACGAGCGAGCCACTCCCATTGCTGCGGAGATGTCGTCGCTGAGCGTGAGGCCGTAGAGTTTGGTGGTCCCGCTTGCGAGGGCGGCAAGCACGATGGCGCGCTGCGCGAAACTTTTCGATGCCGGGACATGCACTTCTCCCCGGAGCTTCACTTCCCGGCCGGGCTGCAGCTCGACCCAGGCGGGCTGGCCGGGCGCTGTCGCTCCTTCGCGTGTGGGCGAAACGAAGAGGAAAGGCGCACCCTTTTCAAAGGCGAGAAAACGCGTGTCGCGTCCCAGTGGCCCCATGGCGAAAGCCAGCAGGTTTTCGGGATTGAAGATGTCGTAAAGTTTCATGACCGTCGCGGCATCTTCCGCCGAGCGTGCGGTGGTCACGATCTTGATGATGTCGGCTCCTTCCTGAAGCGCTTGCCTTGCAATCTGTTCCAGCCTTGGCAGGGGTTCGGTGTCCGTGTGGTTGTGGAAAGAGACGATGACGCGGGTACCCTTGTTCATGGCAAGGCTGGTGAGCCAGAGCCGGGAGCGTTCGGGGAAGTCGAGGGGGATGTCGACGTAGTCGGCTCCGGCAAGGATTGCTGCAGTCAGCTTCCGGGCGGCGTCTTCAGCCTGTGACGGGAGGGAGATGTGACAGGTGGCTATGAGCTGGGCCCTGTTGCGGGTGGAGAAGATCTCCTGTATGTCTTCTTCGTCGAGCTCGCAGGCGTCGAGCCTGATCTCCACCGCATCTTCGGGCCTCAGAGAAGAGAGGAAGATGCAGTACCCTTTGTCGACATCTTTCAGACTGTAGCAGATTCTTCCCATAGCCTGGCTTTGCCGATGGTCTCCGGCAGTACGTAACGCACTGAGCCGCCTTGCCGTTTCTTGTCCTGGAGGATGGCCTCTCGCAACTCCGCCACGGGAACGGGCGATTCCACGGGAAGGCCGATGGCCAGGAAATTCTCGCGTATGCGTGCGGCGTCCCAGGGATTCATGATACCTTTCTCGCATGCCATCCTGGCGGCCATCACGATGCCTATCGCTACGGCTTCTCCGTGCCGGTACTGGTTTGAGCAGCGCTCGATGGCATGGCCGAAGGTGTGCCCAAGGTTGAGCAGCTGGCGGACGCCGTGGTCCTCAGGATCCTGCTGAACCAGAGAAAGCTTGATTTCTCCGGCGCGCCGCACCAGGCGGATCGGGATTTGCTCCGGATGAGGTCCGCTGAAGCACTTTACCGCTTCGTCGTAGGCCTTTGCGTCGGCCAGGATGAAAGTCTTCAGCATCTCCGCCGCGCCGCAGCGCAGTTCCCGTTCAGGCAGGGTGCGGAGAAAGTCAGTGTCGACATAGACGAAGTCAGCCTGCCGGAAGGTGCCGACCATGTTCTTGTAGCGGTCGAAATTCACGCCGTTCTTGCCGCCGATGGCCGCATCTACCTGCGCCAGCAGGGTGGTAGGCACCAGTCCGAAGGGCAGGCCGCGCTTGTAGACCGAGGCCACGAAGCCTGTGATGTCGGTGGTGATGCCGCCGCCGACGCCCACCAGCGTCGTGTCGCGGTCGGCGTGGAGTTCGAGAAGCCGGGCCACAATCATTTCAACGGTGGCAAGCGTCTTCTCCTCCTCGGAGGCATGTATCCAGATCACGGGCCGGTCCCAGGGCTCGATCACGCCCTTGCCGCGGAACCAGTCGTCGGCTATCACCACGCTTCCCGTGCGGAGGAACAGGTCGCCCGTCTTTCCGTATGTGATGTTATTGTTCAATGCTTCCTGCTACTATGTTGGCGATCCTGGCGCGAAGCTTGGCTGTCCCGCCCTGGTCGAGCGGATGGACGCGGTGCGCCAGGATGATTACCGCCGTCTTGCTGTCAAGGTCGATTACTATGGATGTTCCCGTGTAGCCCGTGTGGCAGAGGGTACGAGTGCGGCTGAAGAGGTCGCCCCGCAGGCCGGCCGCATCGCTGCGGTTGTCCCAGCCCAGGGCACGGCCCACTTCGGGGTCGTTGTCGGAAGGCACCGTGGCCATGGTTTCTACCGTAAGCGGGCTGAGGATGCGCTTCCCGTTCACCGCTCCGCCGTTCATGATGGCGGCACAAATCACCGCCAGGTCTTCGCAAGTCGAAAAGACTCCCGCGTTGCCGCTGTTGCCCCCGTTGGCAAGGCGTGCCAGAGGGTCGTGCACCTCGCCGAGAAGGGGCAGTCCGTCGGCCTGGACTTCCGTCGGGGCGACGTCCTGCATCCACTCGGGATGCCTGGTGGCTGGCATGTAGCCGGTGTGCCGGAGTCCGAGGGGAGCGAATACATGGCTTTCGGCATAGTCGCACAGGCGCTCGCCGGTGATGCGCTGCAGGATGTTCTGCAGGGTCACGAAGTTGAGGCAGCTGTACATGCAGCGGGTCTTTGGCCTGAAGTTGCGCGGCACGTCGCGGGCTATGTGCATCATGAGCGAATCGGGGCTGTCGACACCGTAGCGCTCCACGTAGGCCGGCACGTTTATATAAGGCGACAGGCCCGAGCTGTGGGTCATGAGGTCCTGGATGGTGATGTCGACGGTTTCGCCGGTTTCCGGATCGACCCAGGGCCGGAACTCCGGAATATACATTCTCACATTGTCGGTGAGGCGCACATGGCCGTTTTCCACCAGCTGCATGAAGGAAAGGGTCGTACCCACGCACTTGCTGACGGAAGCCAGGTCGAAGAGGGTTCCGGTGGTCATCGGAACAGTGTCGGGAACCACCTGGCGGTTGCCGTAGGCCTTCAGGAAGACGAGCTTGTCGTCGCGTACCACGGCTACCACGCATCCGGGGACGTTGCCCTCCTCGATGGCCAGGGAGGCTTCACGGTCGATCTGGTCGAGTTTGGCGGAATTCATGCTCATGGCTTCCGGGCGGACTTGCCGGAGGGTGTGGGAAGGGTGACAGGATGCTGCGAGAATGACCGCCGTCAGCAGGCACAGAAGAGATTTCATGTACGGATGTTTCATCGTTCAGCGATGACGGCGGGCTGTCTGACGGTTTTCAGGAAGCGTTTCGGGGAAATCGTGACAGGTTCTACCGTAAATTCGGGGATATTGTAGGATTGATATTGCCGCGCGTACCTTCCGGGATCGCGCTGCGGGAGCAGGAAAGGCTTGCGGGCGTTTCCTTCAGGGTCGAAGTACGCAAGGTAGAATCGGGTGTGGGTGTCATCGTCCCTCCTTGAGGAGAAGACTATCCACCGTCCGTTGGACGACCAGCTGTGATAGCTTTCCGAAGAGTCGCTGTTGACTTCGGCGAGGGGGCGGACTTCTCCGCTCGAGAGGTCGGCCAGCCAGAGATCGGCGTCGCGGTGCCAGATATGGAACTGTCCGAAAGAGGCCAGGGTGAAGAGCAGGTAACGTCCGTCAGGCGATTCCCTGGGGAAGGTGGCGCTCTGTCCGGAAGCGGCTGCGTCGAAAACGGTCCCGGGCTCTCCGAAACTCCGGTCGTCAGGATTGAAAGGCACCTGCATCAGGTTGTAGTGAAGCTCGTCGTAGTGGACCCCGAAGCGGATTTCGGAGCGTCCGGGGATTCCGCTTACGTCCGCGACACAGTAGTACAGGGATTTTCCATCCGGGGCCCAGTAGGGGAAAGTCTCGTACTGCAGGCTGTCGGCAGCTATGAGGGTGGCCTTGTTTGTCTCGGGGTCGTAGAGCATGATGTCGCTGGCCGCGTCTATCACTTCAGTCTTGTCGACGCCTTTGGCATAGAAGTACTGCTTGGTGCTGTTGAGGGAATAGGCCAGCAGGTCCTCCGTAGGATGCCACGAGGGATAGACTCCGGCCGAGAGGAAACCTTCGGCCTTGAGGTTGAGCTTGCGTATGTCGCCGTCGCGGGCGATGATGGTTCCGCCGTCCTTCTGCCTGACGTGGAACTGCATGCGGGAGGTATGCCAATTCTGGAAAGAGTGGCAGTTGATGCATTGCCCTGCGCTGCGGTCGTAGTCGAGCTGGTTGTTGAACACCTCCTTCTCCCGGAAAGAGGACAGCTCGCGCTGGACTATGGACATCCGTCCCGCCATGCCGTAGGTCGGTTCGATGAGGCGGTAGGTGAGGTAGCCGTCCACGGGTTCCTCTGCAACGCGGTTGCTCACAGGGGCGAAGGCATGCCATATCCCATCTCTCTTCACGAAGACCTCGAAGCGGATCTCTCCGCCCCTGTTGGCTTCGAGCAGGGCTTTCCATTTCTTCTCGGGAAGGCGTACATCGCGTCCGCTGACCGAGAAAGGCACGCCGGCATCTCCGGAGACGACGCAGCGGAAGGAGGAGCCGTGCTCTTCGATGCGGAAATTCAGCGGAGCTATGTTGCAGGGGATCGTGACCCCGGAATAGTCGGGGCTGATGAGCGGGGCTGTTTCGGCAGGCAGGGCACCCTGCGGCGGCCGGGAACAGGCGAATCCCAGCAGCAGTGTTAGCAGGAGGCAGGTGTACGAGCGTTTCATAGGCGGATCAATAGACTACCATCTTGTGGGCGGCCCGGTTCCATGTCTGCATCTCGGGGCTGTTTCCAGGAATGTAATAATAGAACATCAGCACATTGGACGAAGCGTTGTCGCTGGGCATCCAGCCGGTCTCCACATAATCCTGCAGGGGCATGAGCCTGCGGAATTCAGGGTCTTCGGCCAGAAGTTCAGGATGTTCCAGTAGTGAGCGGTAGCGCCGGGCCCAGGCCTTGTCGAAAGTGGTGTGTCCGATGGTCCGGAGGAACTTTTCCGCAAGTTCCCGCTGTCCGTTGAAGATGGCCACCTTGGCGAGATACTGCCATCTCTCCACCGAATAATTGGTGTAGAGGCTGATTTCGGAAGCGCAGCGCGCGGCGTAGTTCAGAAGGCCGCTGTGGAAGAAAATGGCCGGTCCGGCGAGGATAGAGGAACCGTATTCTTTTCCACCTATGGTCACCGGTACGGTGTTGAACGAATATTTCATGCAGTCCTCCTCCAGCCTTCCCTTCGCATAGAGGGCGCAGTTGCGGTAGGAGATCAGCACGTCGTTGGTCACGCGCAGGAAACAAGTCTTTTCGGCGACTGTGTTCCATTCTCCCCGGGATATCGCGCGTTCGGCTTCCATCTGCCTGTGGAACAGGGAGTCGCGGTAAGGAAGCAGGTATACGCATACTATGGCTCCAGCCGCGACCAGCGCGGTGGCGGCCAGATGCCATACCCGCGAGGGGCGTGCGGCCCTTGAAGGAAGCGACGCAAAGATCACCGGCAGGAGCGCCGCGACCACCAGGGGTATGAACTCCAGGGGATTGTCGACATAATCGCGGAAGGGAGCTCCTTCAAACCAGATGTAGCGCACCACGCTGTGGTCGTAGATGAGAAGGTATTCCACCCACGGGACAAGGGCAAGCAGGACAAGGTCGGCCACGGGACGGACCAGGCGACTCTGCCCCTTGGCATGGGCAATGGACCATGCGGCGTGTATCAGCAAGGCAAGCAGGGCATAGCAGCCGGCAAGAGGGAATCCTATCAGCGCTACCGCCCAGCGTACCTTCCCTTCGCCGATGCGCAGCAACTGGAACAGTGCCAGTGCGGCAAGTATGCCCAGCGGTTCGGTAAAGACCAGTGCATCAGCATGGAAGATAAGGACTCCGTAGCCCGTGCGCATCAGCGAGACAAACAGGGCCAGTGCAGGAAGGGCTGCAAGGAGCGACACTTTCCGGCCCCTGAGGAAATATCTCCAGACCAGCAGGCTGATCACCGCATAGAGCCCGATGAGCAGCAGTGCGGCAACGACAGGGAACTTGCAGAACTGGGTGAGAAAGCGTCCGGCATACAGCACCAGGGCCGCAGGTTTGTCGAAGTGGGCTGCAAACCAGGCCCAGGTGTCATTGAAAAGGGAGTTGGCGTAGAACCTGTAGATGAAGCCCGAAAAGTGGACCAGGACATGCAGCATCGTCCCCGCGAGGGCGGCGAAGCCCAGCGCGGAAGCCAAATGTACCAATTTCTCTGAACGTAATGCAGCCATATGCGGCAAAGATAAACAAAATTGGCTATCAATACGAAAAGAGGCCCCTTTCGGAAGCCTCTTTTTGAATTGCAACTGCCTGCCCCAGTCTGGGCCGGGCTGCAGGACTAGTCTTCGCGACGACGGCGTTCGCCACCGCGACGGTCACCGCCACGGCGCTCTCCGCGCTCACCACGGCGTTCGCCACGGGGACGGCGTTCTCCGCCACCACGGCGTTCGCCACCGGCGACACCCTGTGCAGCAGCCGATACGCCTGCGTTCGGGGAGAGGTCACGCTTGCCGTAGACCTCGCCGTTGCAGATCCATACCTTCACGCCAAGCACACCGATCTTGGTGTGGGCCTCGGCGAGAGCGTAGTCGATGTCGGCACGGATGGTGTGGAGAGGCGTACGGCCTTCCTTGAACATCTCGCTGCGGGCGATTTCGGCGCCGCCGATACGGCCGCTGAGCTGGACCTTGATACCTTCGGCACCCATGCGCATGGTCGAAGCGATGGCCATCTTGATGGCGCGGCGATACGACACGCGGCCTTCCAGCTGACGGGCGATGTTGTTGGCAACGATGTTGGCGTCGACCTCGGGGCGCTTGACCTCGAAGATGTTGATCTGGACGTCCTTGTTGCAGACCTTCTTGAGCTCTTCCTTCAGCTTGTCGACCTCCTGGCCGCCCTTGCCGATGATGATACCCGGACGGGCGGTGTGGATGGTGACGGTG
>CAJONI010000030.1 GCA_905235995.1 uncultured Bacteroidales bacterium | reverse complement strand
TCTTTGCTGTTCTTAGCCATTGCTTTGATTTTTATGGTTTCAATGGCAAAGAAAGCACATCTGACCCGTAAGAAAAAACTCGGAGATGAAGTTTTCAGCTTCTCGAGAAATCCTGAAAAATATTGATTTTCAAGATAATCGGAGAACGGATATTTGGCACCGTCAACTATAAAAATTGCCACCGGGTCAAGTCCGGCATGATGGGGTAGGTCTCAGGCAATTGCGGGGTAGATGGCGACAAGTTTTGGGGTAGGTCGAGCGGATACGCCCAGACCTACACCGCCGGAGATATACAGAAGGCCGATTCATGGGGTAGGTCCCGGCCATTTCGTTCGAGCTACCCCAATTCTCTACCACACCTATCCCATAATCAGCCGGGACCCACCCCGCTGATACCCACAAAAAACCGAGATCCCGGGTCAAGCCCGGGATGACGGAAAGGGTGCACCAACGATGGCGACAAGGGCGTAGCAGGCGGGTGGTGTTCGCATACGCCGAGCATTTTTCTGCGAGGCGTTGCGACACCAGAGCCGCGGAGCCCGCAGAAGGTTCTGCCGCGCGACGGAAAAGCCCGCCTAAGCGGAGCCCTCTGACGGCTGCTATTTGTAGACGTGTACGCTCGTGGCGCGGGCGGACTGGAGGTAGTTGATGCCCCACCAGCACATCTGCAGGCAGGCGTAGGAGAAAATCAGGAGCCAGAGCGCGGCGCGCACCTCTTTCGGACGGGCGCGGCGGAAATGGATGTATACCAGATAGCAGAGCCATGTGATGGCTGCCCAGGTCTCCTTCGGGTCCCAGGCCCAGTAGGTACCCCATACTTCCTTGGCCCACAGCGCCCCGAAGAGCATTCCGAAGGTCAGGAACGCGAGCCCCACGTAGACCAGGTTGTCCGTCATCGCCATCTCGTTGTCAGAGGCAGGCCTGCTTCGGCGCAGCAGCAGGTAGACCGCCATCAGCGTGGCGGCGCCCAGCAACGCATAGGACATCATGTAGACGATCACGTGAGGCGCGAACCATGGACTCTGGAGTGCCGGCATCATGGTCTTGTTGTGGATCTCAGGCTTGAACAGGTTGACACAGATGAACACCAGCGAGAGCACTGTCGTGAAACTCAGGATCCACTTGTTGCGCCAACGGCTGTAGACTATCAGGCCGCACAGCGGAAGGAAGAACGCATACCAGAGCCGCGTCTCTCCCTGCGTACGGAGCGGCGGACGCTCCAGGGAGATCCACATGCCCACGATGAAGGCCAGGAACACCAGCAGGCCGAGGATCGTGAAACCCTGTACCAGCGAAGGGCGGTCCTTCCAGGCGAAATACGCGCCGGCGGCCCAGCAAAACACCGCCGCGGCGGCGAACCAGATGAACAAATCCCAGGTCATGGCTTATTCCTCCTTGCGTTTGGGGCGCGGCGCCATGAAGAAGAAGAGCAGCATGGCGCCTGCAAGCATCATGTAAATCCCTATATAGACCACCACGATCCACGGATCTTTCACCAGTTGCAGTATGCTGACCTGGCTCTCGGTCCCCGCCTGCTCGTCGTAGCCGTACTGATAGATCTTCCAGCCCTCGACCTTGAGCGGCTTGTTGACGTCGATGACGGCGTTGATGATACGGCCGCCCGACTGGGTGTAGACCGTCACTTCGGAGGCGAAGCGCTTGGGCATGCGCATGCGCGCACCCGGTTGCAGAGGATACTCCTCCATGATGAAGTCGTGAAGTTCGATGGCGATGCCCGGCTCGACGAATCCGCCGCTTTCGGTCTCGGCACGCCACTCCGTCTCACCCTCGTTGACCGTCATCAGCAGTTCCTGCTTGTCAGGACTGCCGAGAGTGCCGCCGATAAGCGCGACGAAAAGTCCCAGATGGTTGAGCAGGAAAGGTATCTCCTTGAGCCTGAACCGCAGCAGATGGTTTATAGAAGCCAGGCCCGCTATGACTGTCAGCCACACATAAGAGAGCACGAAGGGCCAGAAGTTGAGCATCTGCGATAACCAGGGGATACGGCCCGGAGCCTCGCCCTCACCGTCGTACTGCGCAACCAGACCCATGATGATGGTAAGGCCGAGGGTATAGCAGAGCGCCGGCACCGCCGCTCCCAGATGCATCATCCACTCGAAGAGATAGACCTTGCGTCGCAGGGCGTACATGATTCCCAGCATGACCAGGAAGAGCACGAGCAGGATAATGTTTACCGGCCAGGCCAGGAGGTCCCACTGCACCGGCCCGAGCACGACCTGCAGCAGCAGGCCCACAGCAAGAAGTCCTCCCCCGATGAGGAAGCCTTCCGCAAACGTCCAGGGTTTCTTCCACATCTTGTTTATAGCCTCAGATGAACTTGACCAGGCCCTGGATGATGAAATAGAGGCCGAAGACCATGAGGGCCACGCCGATGGCTTCGTTCAGGATACGTATGCGACGATCGTCGAAAAAGCGCTTGAGAAAGGTGGCCGCCTTGGCTTTCAAGAGGTCGCAGGAGAAACTGGTGAGCAGGGTGATGGTGAAGAAAAGCAGGGTCCTGGGCTTGTCGCCGTCAAAGTTGCCCGCAGTCACCGCCACGGCGCTGAACCAGAATATCCACACGAAAGGATTGAGGACATTGAGCACGAATCCCTTGCCGATGTAAACTATACCTCTCGAAGGGTCCTTGACCTCACGGACGGGGATGGCCTCACCACCCTTCGCCGGGACTACCCTCCCCCTGCCTTTCATGAAAGTATAGAGTCCCACCAGTATCAGGACTATCCCTGCGCCGAGGCTGAAGAGCAGCATCTCCTGGTCGTTGTCGGCCACGACCCGCACCGATGTTAGCACGCAGAGCGACACGATCATCAGGTCGTTGAGCATCACGCCGAAAGCCAGCCATGCAGCCTGGCGGAAACCCTGGTCAATGCTCGTCTGCAGCAGGGTGAAGAACACCGGGCCGAAACCGAACACGATGGCAAGCGTCAGGCCGAAGGCGACCGCATCGAGAACCAGCTTTATCATGGCTTCTCCGCTTTTACGAATTCGTGCCAGAGTTCGTAGCGCTCCCCCTTGAGCACGCGGGGGAACTTGGTCGCGCCGCCCCACTTGCCTATCTTGTCGCTCATGAACTCATAGAACCTGGAAGGAGGCAGGATGTCGATATAGAGTTCCTGGATGGACTCGAGGCGTTCGGTGGCATAGTCGTCGTTGAGTTCGCACAGATGCCTGTCGATGGTCTGCAGCGCAGCCTCGGCGTCGATCGGGGATTCGCAGCCCAGGTACCAGTGGTGCGCGTAGCGCGTGCCGTGACGGACGCCCGCCACCGTGAATTCAGGTATCTCGACCCCCAGTTCCCCGGCGAGAAGGTCGACGGCGCGGGTCATGTTGTCCTGGGAAAGATGCTCGCCGGCGATGCTCAGGAACTGCTTCGTGCGGCCTGTGACCACTATGTCGCAGGTCCCGGTATCGAGGAAGCGGATGGTGTCGCCTATGAGGTAGCGCCAGCTTCCGGCGCAGGTGGTCAGGAGCAGGGCGTAGTCGACTCCCTCCCTGACCTGTGAGAGCGGGAGCGCGACGGGGTTGTCGACGATGTTGCCGTCGGCGTCGAAATTCGATTCGTCGAAGGGGACGAACTCGAAGTAGATGCCGTTGTCGACCAGGAGCTGCATCACTCGGCGCTTCAGGTCGACCTGGTAGGCGATGTATCCCTCGGAGGCCAGGTAACTTTCCACCAGGATCACCTCCTTGCCGAAGATCCTCTCGAACGACTTCTCATAGGGTCCGAAGGCCACTCCGCTGTGGACGAAGACCTGGAGGTTGGGCCAGATGTCGTGGATGGTGTTCAGCTTGTATCTCTCGATGATGCGCTCCATGAGCACCTGCACCCAGGCAGGGACGCCGACCACCACGCCTATGTCCCATCCGGGGGCGGCCTCAACCATCGCGTCGAGTTTGTCGGACCAGTCCTTGATGCGGGAAATGCGCTGGCCGGGCTTGTAGAAGCGCTCGAACCAGCCAGGCAGGCGTCCGGCCGAGATGCCGGAGAGGTCACCCGCATAGAAGTCGCCGTCGGGATGGTAGGTCAGTTCGGTGGCCCCGCCTATCATCAGCACCCCGCGGTTGTAGAAATCGGCCGGGAAATCATAGCGGACCGCCGAAACCAGCTGGCGTATGCCGGCCTTGGTGATCGACGAGTTGAGTTCGCGGGTGACGGGGATATACTTGCTGGCAGCCTCCGATGTGCCGCTGCTCAGGGCGAAGAACTTGATCTTGCCGGGCCAGGCGACGTTGCGCTCGCCTTCGAGGTTCCTGCGCCACCAGGCGTCGTGCATCCTGTTGTAGTCGAACACCGGCACGTTGCGGCGGTAAGCTTCCTCGATGTCGTCGGATGCAAGGATTTCGTCGAACCGGTATGTCTTGCCGAAGGCTGTGTCCTTTGCCCTGCGGAGGAGTTTTTCCAACTGTGACTTCTGAGCCTCAAGCGGTTTCAGCTTTCGCTGCCGCCGGGCCACCGGTATGTTCTTAAGCGACGCTGCAGTCTTTATGAGTATGCCTGTAACGGGTATGGACATTGGTTTAGGTCTAAAAAACGCACAAAAATAGCCTATTTTGAGGAAAGTTGCTTAATTTTGTATAGGTAAAATGGCGAAACCGCACGTACGAAAAGCACCATGCCAGTCAACGAACCTGTCCGCATAGACCTGGACCATATCATCAAGAGCCGTTTCGGCGAAAAGAAAGTTCCCCAGTCCGTCATCAACTGGTTAAAGAAGTTCATACATCAGGACTTCATGAACGGCTACCTGGAAAAGGAGTATCTCGGTGTGGAATTCGCCGAAAACCTGACTCCCTACTGGGACGTGACCGTCGAGGTCGAAGGCCTTGAAGGCGTTCCCGACGAGGGCCGCTTCACCTTCGCCGGCAACCATCCCCTGGGAGGCATCGACGCCATGAGCGTAATAGCCCAGGTGGGACGGAAATACAACGGCAACATAGTCGTCCCCGCCAACGACTTCCTTATGGCCATAAAGCCCATAGCCGAATACACCATCCCCATAAACAAGATGGGCGGACAGAGCACCGAACTCGTAAAGCTAATGAACGACGCCTTCCAGAGCGACCGCCAGGTGATCATCTTCCCGGCCGGCCTGTGCTCCAGGAAGATCGACGGCGTGGTGCAGGACCTCCCATGGAAGAAGACCTTCATCACCAAGAGCCGCGAGACGAAGCGCGACGTGGTGCCGGTGTGGTTCAGCGGGCAGAACTCCAGGCGCTTCTACCGCCTCGACCGCCTGCGCAACCTGCTGCATCTCAAGCTCAACATCGCCATGCTCACGCTTCCCGACGAGATGTATCGCTGCCAGCACAAGCACTACCGCATGGTTTTCGGAAAGCCGATCCCCTGGCAGACATTCACTCCCGAGAAGCGCGACGCCGAGTGGGCGGCATGGGTGCGCGAACAGGTTTATGCCCTGAAAAAAGAAGACTGACCAATGGAAAGTATCATTCCCCCTGTAGACAAGAAGTTACTCAAGTCCGAACTGACACCTGAACATTTCCTCCGCGACACCAACCGCGCCGGCAACCAGCTCTACGTGGTCGACAACACCTGCGCTCCCAATGTCCTGCGCGAGATAGGGCGGCTCCGGGAAATAGCCTTCCGTGACGGCGGAGGCGGCACCGGCAAGCCGGTAGACCTCGACGCTTTCGACCTCGACCCTGCATTCAAGTTCAGGCAGCTCGTGCTCTGGGACCCTGAAGCGGAATGCATCATAGGAGGTTACCGCTATGTGCTGGGGGACGACGTGATGTACGACCACCGCGGCCAGCCCATCCTGCCCTCGGCACACCTCTTCCGCTTCACGCCCCACTTCCTGCGCCACGACTTCCTCCGCACCATAGAGCTGAGCCGCTCGTTCATCAGGCCCGAATACCAGAGTTCCGAAAATGGACTCAAGAGCCTGTATTCCCTTGACAACCTTTTCGACGGGCTGGGCGGGCTGATAGTCCTCTACCAGGGACGGATGTCGTTCTTCTTCGGCAAGGCGACCATCTACCCTTCCTTCCCTGAGGACGGCTTGCGCATGCTTTTCTTTTTCCTGCGCAAATATTTCGGCTCATGGGAAACCGATCTCAACAACCGTTTCGACAGGCTGGTGGTCCCGAAAAATCCCATCAGGCTGGGTTCGTTGAGAAAATATGAAAAAGTCTTCAACGGAAAGAACTTCCATGAAGACTATGTAATCCTGAAACGGGAAATTCAGAGTCTGGGTGCCAACATCCCGCCGCTCGTCAACACCTACATGAATCTCTCTCCGGGCATGAAATCGTTCGGGGCCGGCATCAACGACGAGTTCGGCGACGTCATCGAGGCGGGCATCCTTATCAAGTTCGACGAGATCTATCCGGAAAAGAAAGACCGTCACCTCTCCCTGCCCGACAAAGAAGGGCTGAAAAAGCGCCTTCTCTAGTACTCTTCCTCGTCGAAGAAGAAGTCGTCCTTGGTCGGATAGTCGGGCCAGATGTCTTCGATGGAATCGTATACCTCGCCGTCCTCTTCGAGGTCTTCGAGGTTCTCTATCACTTCGAGCGGAGCGCCGCTGCGAGTGGCGTAGTCGATAAGTTCTTCCCGGGTTGCGGGCCACGGGGCGTCTTCCAGTTTGGAAGCGAGCTCAAGCGTCCAATACATCGTAAATACGTGCTAAAGGTTCTTTGTCTCTAATAAACGGGCCGCAAATATATAAAAAAAAGCATACAGCAAATTTTTTTTCAACCAATCACGGAAGCCAGTTGTCGTCGGCCCCGCCCGAAAGGTATCTGGCAAGGGCGAACATGTAGTCACTCAGACGATTGACATAGCGGATTGCGGCTGCGTCCGCGTCTGTCCGGTCGGGTATCTGGACAGCGCTGCGCTCGGCCCTGCGGCACACGGTGCGGGCCACGTGGGCAAGTGCGGCGGCCCTGGGCGGACCGGGCAGGATGAAGGCGGTCTGCGGAGGGATCTCGGAGGTCATGCGGTCGATCTCCTGTTCGAGGAAGGCAGTCTCGGCTTCGTCGAGGGGCTTGAGCTTGGACGTGCGTCCGTCGTCAGCCAGGTGTGCGCTGGCCGCCATGAGATGGATCTGGATACGGCGCAGGGGGAGGTCGGCGCAGCCGGGCTCGGCGCGGAGCAGGCCCAGGAGGCTGATCAGTTCGTCAAGGTCGCCATAGCTCATCACGCGGGGATGGGCCTTGCTGACCCGGGTTCCGCCCACCAGGGCGGTGGTGCCGGTGTCACCGGTCTTGGTGTATATTTTCATCGCGTTCGATTTTCCCGTCGCGGAGGCTGACCACCCTGCAGGCATGGCGGGCCACTTCCTCCTCATGAGTTACCAATATGATGGTATTACCTTTACGATGGATGTCATCGAAAAGTTTCATAACCTGGGCGGTGTTGGCCGTGTCGAGGTTTCCCGTGGGCTCGTCGGCCAGGATCAGCGAAGGTCCTGTCACCAGAGCCCTGGCCACGGCCACGCGCTGCCTCTGGCCGCCCGAAAGAGCATCGGGCCTGTGCGACGCGCGTTCCGACAGCCCTACCTGCCTGAGGGCCTCGGAGGCGCGGCTGAGGCGTTCCTCCTTCCCCACCCCGGCATATTGCAGCGGCAGGGCCACGTTTTCCAGGGCCGAGAGGCGCGGCAGGAGGTTGAACGACTGGAACACGAATCCTATCCGGCGGTTGCGGATGTCGGAGAGACGGTCGTCGTCCATCGCCCCGACGTCCATGCCGCAGAAGCGGTAGCTGCCGCCCGTAGGCGCGTCGAGGCAGCCGAGAAGGTTCATCATAGTTGATTTTCCTGAGCCAGAAGGGCCCATGATGGCCACATACTCTCCCTCTTCGATGCGGAGGTTGACCCCGTCAAGCGCCCGTACAGCGCTCCCGCCCGCCGGGTAGTGTTTGCTGACCCTTTCCATGCAGATAATCTCTTTCATAACGCTCATACAAAGTATCGACTGCGCGTCGGCCTTCCTCTCCCAGTTCCAGGGAATAGCGGTTCACGAACATGTCGATGTGTTGCTGCTGGATTGATGCCGACAGCTCGCGGGCGTACGAGGCGACATATTCGCGCGATGCTTCCGGATGGGCCAGCGCATACGAGATGCTCCGGTGCAGCGCACGGTTCATGGATGCAGCAATTTCCGGGCCAAGCGACCGCCGGACCGCTATCCCTCCGAGGGGAATCGGGCAGCCGTAAGACTCCTGCCACCAGGAGCCAAGGTCGCGGACCAGTTCCAGACCCTTGTCGCGGTAGGTGAAGCGACCCTCGTGGATCAGCACGCCGAGGTCGGCCTCGCCGCGGGCCACCGCCCCTTCGATCTCCGAGAACAGCATGGGCAGCATCTCCCCCAGCCCGGGATAGGCCAGGGTGCAGAGCAGCGCACCGGTGGTGTAGCGGCCGGGGATGGCTACCTTCAGGTCTTTGCGCCGCAGCACGCCGGGGTCGTCGGCCCTGCGCACGAGCAACGGGCCGCAGTCCCATCCCAGGGCGGAACCCACGGGAAGCATGTCGTAAAGCTCGTGGACGGCGAACCATCCGTGATAGCTCAGCTTGCTTACGTCGTAGGTCTCTCCTTGGGCCCGGAGGTTGAGTTCCTCGACGTCGTGGATGTCGACGTCGAAAGTCAGGCCTTCGGTGTCCACCAGACCGTGGACAAGGGCGTGGAACATGAAGGTATCGTTGGGGCAGGAAGAGAAGGCCAGGGTCATTTGAGGAGGGTTTTCAGGGTTCGGAGGGCGGTTTCGAGATTGCGCAGGGCCAGCGGTATGTCCCAGAGGGCATGGTCGCGCTCGCCCACGCGGTTCGACACGGCGCGTATCTCGGCGAAGGGGATCCCATGGCGCAGGCATGTCTCGAAGAAAGCGGCTCCTTCCATGGTTTCAATCTCGGCGCCGGGGGAGCGCAGATGGTCGGACAGTTCCTGCAGGGTGTGGCCGGAAGCGGACGGCAGGAAACCGAGTTCGGGCCAGGGGTTCTCCTGAACGAACCAGGCGGCGGGATTTTCCCCGTGCCGCTCGCGCGTCACATGCACCACCGAACCTATGGGAAAGCGTTCGGTCGAACTGCCTGCGACGCCCAGGTCGACCACCCTGTCGAAGATGGAACCACCCCCGAATTTCTCTTCCAGGGCCCGCACGGTGGCCTCTGCGCCAATACCCGTGGCGAGGTATTCCGCATCGCCTCCGCCCCATGCGCGGCGGGCGGCGTCAAGCTCGAATTCTACTGCGGAGAGGAAGAGGATACGCATGAAAAAGTGTCATTTGCGAACCGAAAGTACGAAATATTTCCCGAAAATGAAATAATATTAGTACCTTGCTATAATTTTCATAGGTATGTCTTATCTGAAAGAAGAATCATTCGACGAAGAGACCACTGCGGCTCTTGCAAGTCACTATCGGGAGATCCTGCGTCTGATCGGGGAGGATCCGGGTAGGGAAGGCCTGCTCAGGACCCCCATGCGCGTCGCGCGCTCGATACAGTTCCTCACCAAGGGCTACTCGGAAGACGGGGCCGAGATCATACGCTCCGCCATGTTCCGGGAAGAGTACCATCAGATGGTTGTGGTCAAGGACATCGAACTCTATTCGATGTGCGAGCACCATATGCTCCCCTTCTACGGCAAGGCCCACGTGGCCTACATCCCCGACGGATACATCACCGGGCTCAGCAAGATAGCCCGCGTGGTGGAAACCTACGCCCGTAGGCTGCAGGTCCAGGAGAGGCTTACGGTACAGATCCGCGACTGCATCCAGGACACGCTCCACCCGCTCGGCGTCGCCGTGGTCATCGAAGCCGCCCACATGTGCATGCAGGTGCGCGGGGTGCAGAAGCAGAACTCGGTGACCACCACCTCGGCCTTCACCGGGGCTTTCCTCAAGGACATCCGTACACGCAACGAATTCATCTCCCTCATCGGAGCCAAATTGCACTGATATGAAAATCGTCATCGCAGGAGCCGGAGAAGTGGGCTGTCACCTTGCCAAGATGCTCAGCGAAGGGTATCACGAGATCACCATCATCGACAGCGACGAGGAACGCCTGGCACAGGTGGGCGAGAGCATGGACGTGCTCACCGTCCAGGGGGATCCGACTTCCATCAATGTCCTCAAGTCCGCAGGGACAGAGAACGCCGACCTGTTCGTGGCCGTGACTCCAGGCATTTCGCAGGACATCAACCTGGTGTCCGCAATCATCGCCAAGAGGCTCGGCTCCAGGAAAGTCACAGCCCGTATCAAGAACGATGAATACCTCAACTACGACAACAAGTTGATGTTCACCGACATGGGCATCGACCTGCTTTTCTACCCCGAAAAGATTGCAGCCGGCGAGATAGTGGACCTGCTCAGGCAGTCCGACTTCTCGGAAGTGGTCGACTTCGCCCGCGGACAGCTCCGGATGGTGGTCTTCCGTCTCGAGGAGGAATCGGAAATGATCAACAAGACCATCGCCGACTTCCCCTTCGAGCCTGAGACTCTGCCCTACCGGATCGCTGCCATAGCCCGTGGCGGCGAGACCATCATTCCTGACAGCGACACCCGCTTCAAGCGCGGCGACATGGTCTACTTCATTTCAAAGCGGGAGAATGTCGACCAACTGATAGCCTGGTCGGGCAAGCGATACAGGCCGGTCAAGAGGGTCACGATCCTTGGCGGCGGAAAGATCGGCGAGATGGTGGCCGCACAGTTCGAGAAGACCGCGGAATTCGTGAAAGTCATCGAGATGGACCGCGAACGCTGCGAGATTCTCTCCGAAAACCTCAACCGCACTCTGGTGATCAACGGCGACGGCCGCAACTCCGACTTCCTTTACGAGGAAGACGTAAAGAGCTGCGACGCCTTCGTGGCGGTCACCTCCAGTTCGGAGACCAATATCCTGGCCTGCGTGGCCGCAAAGAAGATGGGCGTGCCCAAGACCATAGCCGAAGTGGAGAACATCGAATACATCAAGCTCGCCGAGGGTATGGGAGTCGACGCGGTCATCAACAAGAAGATCATCACCGCAGGACGCATATTCCGCTTCACGATGAGCACCAAGGTGCGCACGGTGAAAGTCCTGGGCGGCTCGGACGCCGAAGTGATCGAATACATAGTCCCTCCCGACAGCAAAGTTACCCAGGCTCCCATCAGGGATCTTGGCCTGCCCCACGACGCTGTCATCGGCGGAATCATCCGCGGCAATGAGACCATGATAGCCGTGGGCGACACCCAGGTGAAGCCCTACGACAGGGTCGTGGTCTTCGCCCTCCCCTCGGCTGTAGGACGCCTTGAAAAGTTTTTTGCCTGATTATCAACAATTAAAATAAAAACCTTTATGATCGAATACGCATTCAAAACCTCAGGCAAGACCCGCCTGGAACACGACCTGCTGGGTAACAAGGAAGTTCCCGCAGAGGCCCTCTTCGGAGTCCAGACCCTCCGCTGCCTCGAGAACTTCGACATCAGCCGCAACCTGCTCGGCGACCATCCTGAATTCGTCAAGGCCTTCGGTATCGTCAAGATGGGCGCCATCCTGGCCAACCACGAACTTGGGCTCGTCTCCGACGAAGTGAAAGACGCTGTCGTCGCCGCCTGCAGGGAACTCATGGAAGGCCGGCACACCGAGCACTTTCCCATCGACATGATCCAGGGCGGCGCCGGAACCTCGGCAAACATGAACGCCAATGAGGTGATCGCCAACCGCGCCCTCGAGATAATGGGCAAGAAGCACGGCGACTACAAGGTGATCCATCCCAACGACCACATCAACATGGCCCAGTCGACCAACGACGCCTACCCCACAGCCATGCACCTCGGCCTCTACATGATCCATCAGGAACTGATGGCCTCCATGAAAGCCCTGGCAAAGGCCTTCCGCACCAAGCAGCGCAGCTTTGCCAATGTGATCAAGATGGGCCGCACCCAGCTTCAGGACGCCGTCCCCATGACCCTCGGACAGAGCTTCGGAGCCTTCGCCACTGCAGTCGAGACCGAGATGAAGCGCCTCGACGCCGCCGCGCAGGAGTTCCTCGTGATCAACATGGGAGCCACCGCCATCGGCACCGGTATCACCGCTGAGCCCGGCTACGCCGAAGCCTGCACCAGGCATATCAAGAAGATTTCCGGCTGGAAGATCACCCTTGCCGGCGACCTGGTCGAGGCCACCAAC
>CAJONI010000029.1 GCA_905235995.1 uncultured Bacteroidales bacterium | reverse complement strand
GGCCGACACGCCGCAGCCGCTGACCTTCCAGCAGACCGGCGTCTATTTCGACTGCATGAAGGCCCCGCAGGAGACCATGTATAACATCCCCATGCTGTGGACCTTCCCCGGGGAAGTATCGGCCCAGGCCCTGAAGGAGGCCGTCGAAAAGGTGCTCGCCGCCCATCCTGCACTGCAGTCCCGCTTCGAGCAAAGGGACGGACAGGTATACCAGGTGCCTTCCGACATGCCTATCCCTGTGAGCATCAACGAGACGGACCTCCAGTCCCGGAAAGAGAACTTCATCCTTCCCTTCAACCTGAACAAGGGTCCGCTGGGCAAGGTGGAAATCGTGCCCGGAAAGGACAGGACCTGCCTGCTGAGCGACTTCCACCACCTGGTGTTCGACGGTCGCAGCTACGACATCTTCATCGAGGAGGTCTGCGCCGCACTGGAAGGCAAGGAGATCGTCCCCGAAGGCTACAGCTATTTCCAGTATGCCGCCTGGCAGAAGGAGTCCGAAGGCAGCGAGGCTTATGCCCAGGCCCGTGACTTCTTTGCCCGGCAGATGGACGGCCTGGAGAGTCCTTCGACCGTCATTCCAGACCTGGAACACGGCGAGCAGCACGGCCGCGAGGTGTTCCTGAGAAAGTTTGTCGAGGCCGACATCCACCCTCTCTGCAACAAGCTGGGCATCTCCGCCGCCAGCTTCTACCTTGGTGCCGCCTACCTCACCCTCAGCGCCTACAACGCCAGCAGGAAGGTGTACATCTGCACCATCAGCAACGGTCGCGGCAACCTGAAGACGGCCGACAGTTTCGGCATGTTCGTGAACACCCTGGCTCTCTCCGGAGACTGTTCCATCGAACGCACCGAGGACTTCCTCAAGCAGTGCGACCAGGACTTCCAGGCCACCCTGCAGCACCAGGACTACCCCTTCGCCAGGATTGCCGCCGATTTCGACTTCCATCCGCAGGTGATGCTGGCATATCAGGTGGGAGTGCTGGCAGACTACCGCGTGAACGGCCAGTCCGTCACAGGCGAGAATCTGGACGCCGGCGCGCCCAAGTTCCCGCTGAGCATCTATATCGACGGCAGCGAGGGCAAGGAAGCCATCGTGCTGGGCTATGACGACAGCAAATACAGCGAAGCCCTCATGCAGGCCTTTGCCGACGCCATGGAATGCGTGGTGAGGGGCCTGTTGCAGCACGAGAAGCTCTGCGAGGTGCCGTTCGTGGACGGCGACCGGCTCAAGGAGCTGGACAGCTTCAACCACTTCAGCCAGAAAGTTGATGCCACCCAGACCATCGTCAGCCTCTTCCGGGAGCAGGCCCGCAGGACGCCCGACGCTCCTGCAGTGTGCTACGAAAACTTCAGCTGCACCTATGCGGAGGCCGATGCCCTCACCGACCGCATCGCCGCCGCCATCGCCGCCAGGGGCCTGAAGAACGAGGACGTGGTCTCGGTACTCATAGGCCGCAGCCAGTGGATGCCGCTCGCCTCGCTGGGTATACTCAAGGCCGGATGCGCTTACCAGCCGCTGGATCCTTCATACCCGGAAGAACGCCTGAACTTCATGGTGGCCGACGCATCTGCCCGCCTGGTCATCGCGGAGAAGGAACTACTGCCCATACTGAAGGAATACGAGGGCCCCGTGCTCACCACCGATGAACTGGAATCCCTGCCCGAAGGCCCCGTCCCGGAGGGCCCCAGGCCCGAAAACCTCTTCATCCTGCTTTACACCTCCGGTTCCACGGGCGTGCCCAAGGGCGTGATGCTGGAGCACCAGAACCTGGTGAACTTCTGCGCCTGGTATCGGAAGTACTTTGACCTCAACGAGCACAGCCGGGCGTCCGCCTATGCCAGCTATGGCTTCGACTGCTGCCAGATGGACATGTATCCGACCCTCACCTCGGGCGCCTGCCTGTACATCATCCCCGAGGAAACCCGCCACGACATGAACCTGCTGAACAGTTTCCTCGTCGACAACCGCATCACCCACAGCTTCATGACCACCCAGGTGGGCGTGATGTACGCCAGGAACTTCCCGAACAACCCGACCCTGCAGCATCTCACGGTGGCCGGCGAAAAGCTCGTTTCCATGGACCCGCCTTCCTATGGTTTCCACAACGGCTACGGTCCCACTGAATGCACCATCCTCTGCACCATCTTCGACGTGAAGAAACGGGAAGCCAACATACCCATAGGCCATGCCCTCGACAATACCTATATGTATGTGGTGGACAAGGATTTGCGCCGCGTTCCCGTGGGTGCCGACGGCGAGTTGCTCATCACCGGCGACGCCTGCGTGGGCAGAGGCTACCTCAACCGTCCCGAAAAAACGGCCGAGGTCTTCATTGAGAATCCGTTCCGGAAGGGCATGCGGGCCTATCGCAGCGGTGACATCGTCCGCTGGCGCACTGACGGCAACATCGAGTATGTGGGCCGCAACGACGGCCAGGTGAAAATCCGCGGCTTCCGCGTCGAGACCAAGGAGGTCGAGGCTGTCATCCGGGAATTCCCCGGCGTGAAAGACGTCACCGTCCAGGCTTTCGACGCATCTTCCGGCGGCAAATTCATCGCCGCCTACGTGGTCAGCGAGGGCAAGCTCGACACGAAGGCCCTGACTGCCTTCATCCTCGAGCGCAAGCCGCCCTACATGGTACCCGCCTCCATCAACTCCATCGACAGCATCCCGCTCAACGTCAACCAGAAAGTGGACCGCAAGGCCCTTCCGGCCCCGGTGCTCTCTTCCAACGAGAACTATGTCGAGCCGGTCGGCGAGACCGAAAAGGCGCTCTGCGAAGCGTTCGAGGCGACACTGGGAGCGGAGAAGGTCGGCGCCCTCGACAATTTCTTCGACATGGGCGGCACATCGCTCATGGTCACCAGCCTGCTTGTCGAAGCCGAGAAGCGCGGCCTGAAGTTCTCCTACGCAGAAGTGTTCATCTTCCCCACGGCCCGCGCGCTGGCAGCCCATCTCACGGGTGAAACCCCGTCGGGTGAAGAGCCCCGGGACACCGCCGGAAAAGACCTTGCCGACTACGACTATTCCGCCATCGACGCCCTGCTTGCGGGCAATACCCTGGAAGCACTCGCAGGAGAAGCTCGTCCGCTCGGAGATAACATCCTCCTGACCGGCGCCACGGGCTTCCTCGGTGTACACGTGTTGCGCGAGCTGCTGGAACAGACGCCGGAAAGCACGACGATCTGGTGCCTGCTGCGCAGCAGGGGTTCGCTAAGCGCCGAGCGCCGTCTCTCCGAGATGCTGGTCTATTATTTCGAAAAACCCTACCGTCAGCTCATAGGTTCGCGCATCCGCGTGGTCGAGGGCGACATCACCCGCAAGGAGTCTCTCGACGCCCTGCTCGATGACGGCACGCGCTTCGACTTGGTATTCAACTGCGCCGCCAACGTGAAGCACTTCTCGCGCGGTGACGACATCGAGAACATCAACTACCACGGGGTGTGCCTGCTGGTGGATTTCTGCGAGCGCTGCGGAGCCAGGTTCATACAGGTCTCCACCGGAAGCGTGGCCGGCATGACGCAGGGGGTGATTCCCCAGGCCCTCACCGAGGACAAGCTCTGGATCGGCCAGGTATCCGACAACCAGTACGTACTTTCGAAATTCATGGCCGAGCGTGTGGTGCTCGAACACATGGCTGCAGGAACGCTCGAGGCCAAGATCATGCGTGCGGGCAACCTCTCGCCCCGGGCGCTGGACGGCGAGTTCCAGGCGAACCTGAGGGCCAACACCACCATGGGACGCATCAAGGCCTACCGTATGCTTGGAGCTTTCCCCTATGCCATGCTGCAGACTCGGATGGAATTCTCGCCCATCGACGAGGCCGCCCGCGCCATGGTACTGCTCTCACGCACGCCACGCGAAAACAGTGTATTCAACGTGTCTAACGACCATCTTCTGCCCATGGACGACATCCTGTCGCGTATCCGTTGCGCAGACGGAAGCCACATCTCCTATGTGGAATACGACGAGTTCATCCGCCGCATGAAGGAAGCCGAGGCCGACCCCGCCAAAGCCGAGGTGCTCTCGAGCATCGTGGCCTATTCGGCCACTCCCGGCGCTAAAGCCGTGGTGATGAACATCTCCCCTACCGATTTCACAATGCAGGTCCTCCACCGCATGGGCTTCCGCTGGAACTCCACCTCCGACGACTATGTCGACCAGGTGTTCAGCATGCTGGATTCCCTGCGCTATTTTGACTTATAGAAAAAAAATGCATCCGAAAACAGCACAAAGGATTCTCAAGGCCAGGGGCTGGACAATAGTCGGCGGCCTGCCGGATGAAGAAAAATGCATTCTCCTGGGTGTTCCCCACACGTCGATACTCGACTTCTGGGTTGCCATGCTATTCTACACCGCCATCGGGGGCAAGGCCCGCTGCATGGTGAAAAAGGAACTGTTCTTCCCGCCTCTGGGATGGTTGCTGCGTTCTTTCGGGGCATTCCCGGTGGACCGCAAGAATCCCACGGCCATGGTCCGCAGCGTGATCGAGGAGATGGAGAACTGCGACCATTTCCACCTGGCCATCGCCCCTGAAGGGACGCGCAAACCCGTAAAGCGCTGGAAGACGGGTTTCCACTACATAGCAAGAAAGACGGGAATTCCCGTCTATCTGGGCTATTTCGACTGGAAGACCAAGCGTGTGGGACGCGGCAATAAGGTGGAGCTCACCGACGATGCTGCCGCCGACATGAAAAGGATCCAGCAGCTCTACGAGGACATGCACCTCGAAGGCCGCCATCCTGAAAACTACGTGACCAAATAGCGGTTATCGGGCTCCGCTATGGCGGGCTTGACCCGGGATCTCGTCATTTCACGGCCTCGGGGGTCCAGTTCTGGAAGAAGCGCAGCACCCTGGCCCTGTCGTAGCCTTCGCCTTCTTCCAGGAAGCTGGAGTCCTGGATATGGATCAACTTGCCCCTGGCGTCGAGCACCACGAACACCGGATAGCCGAAGCGCCCCGGGTTGCCGAGCCTTTTCATCATCTTTTCGGCCCTTGCCTTCTTTTCAGGATTGTCCTTGAATGAGCGGGGGCTGTAGTCCACGTGGATGAAGACGAAGTTGTCGGCCACGAGCTTGCTGATCTCGGCGTCCCTGGTCATGAAATCGGCGAACTTGAGGCACCAGGGACACCAGTTGCCACCCACCTGGCAGATTACGAATTTGTCCTGCGCGGCGGCCCGCTTCAGGGCCTGGTCGATCTGCTTGTTCTGGTCGAGAGTCTCGTCGTAGACCTTCGGAAGGGCTGCCGTCACGGTCTTGCCCTGGGCTGCCAGCATCAGAGGGGCCGTCAGCAATAAAATGAGTAAAGCGGTGTGTTTCATAGTATTGGCTAAATTTGTAACAAAGTTGTTATATCGTCGATGATGAGGTCCGGTGCGGCCTTGGCAAGGGCTTCGCGGTCCGCGTTGCCCCAGGTGACGGCGCAGGTGCGGGCTCCTGCCCGGCGGCCCATCAGGATGTCGACCGGCATGTCGCCGACGACGAGGGTCTCGCCCGCATCCATCTTCAGCTCGCGAAGGGTCTGCAGCACCGGCTCCGGATCGGGCTTGGCCCTGAGCACCTGGTCGGCGCCCAGAGAGTAGGAGATATATTCTGCGATGCCCATCTCGTCGAGGAAGCCGTTCAGGGATTTGGACGAGCGCGAAGATGCGACGGTCAGCACGATGCCCTTCCGCTTCAGGGCGGCGAGGGTCTCCTTCACGCCGGGGAAGAGCTGCGGCTTGAGTTTCCCGCGGTTGCGCTCGAAGATTTCGCGGTAAACGGCTGCACAACGGGTGATCTCCTCGTCACTCAGCTGAGGGAAAAGCTGCCGGAATCCTTCTTCCAGCGGCAGGCCTATGGTGGCGGCGATGGACGCTTCGTCTGCCTCAGGCAGGTCCAGGGCCTGCATCGCGCCCTGCATGGTCATCATGATGTTGGCCCGGGTGTCGCCCAGCGTACCGTCGAAATCGAAGACTATCAAGCGTATCATGACTGCAAAGATACAGGAAAAAAATGCTACATTTGCATCCATGACTAAGGACATTTATTACGCGGGAGGGTGCTTCTGGGGCGCAGAGCACTTCTTCAAACAGATAGAGGGGGTGCTTTCAACCGAAGTGGGTTTCGCCAACGGTCACACCGCCAATCCGAGCTACAGGGAAGTCTACACCGACACCACCGGCCATGCCGAGACCGTACACGTGCACTATGACAGCGGGCGCGTAGGTCTGCGCTTCCTTACCCGCATGTTTTTCAAGGCAATAGACCCCACCTCGCTGAACAGGCAGGGAGAGGATGAGGGTACGCGCTACCGTACCGGCGTCTACTACGTCGACCCGGCCGACCTGCCGCTCATCCGCGAAGTCTTTGCCGAAGAGCAGCTTCGCCAAGAGAAGCCACTGGCGGTCGAGCTGCTGCCCCTGCAGAATTTCTACCCCGCCGAAGAATACCATCAGGACTATCTGGACAAGAACCCCGAAGGCTACTGCCACCTTCCCCTGGACCTTTTCCGCTTCGCACGCGAGGCCAGGCCCGAGCCCGACCCGGAAAGAAAGTAAACCCCATGAAAGAGACCATCGCATTCCTGAATGAACTCGCCGCCCACAACGAAAGGGAGTGGTTCATGGCGCATAAGGCTGAATACCAGGCCATAGCCGCACGTTTCAGCGATTTCGTAGCAGAGATCATAGAGGGCATACGCTCGTTCGACGACACCATAGGCCCGCTCACACCCCGCGACTGCACCTACAGGATATATCGCGACATACGCTTTTCCAGGGACAAGTCGCCCTACAAGACCCACATGGGGGCCTTCATCAACCGCGGCGGCAAGAAATCCGGCTACATAGGCTATTACTTCCATGTCGGGTCGGCCGAGGAAGGCAACATCGTGGCCGCCGGCGACATGTGCGTCCCGACAGAGGTGCTGAAGATAGTCCGCGAAGACATCGAGCTCGGCGGCGGAGACTTCCGCGCCATGCTCTCAAAAGTCGATCCGAGGATGGAGATAGACGAAAGCACCGCCCTCAAGCGCGTCCCCGCCCCATTCCCCGCCGACACCCCCGACGCCCCCTACTACAAGCTCAGGAACTACTGCCTCTGCTACTTCCCCGAAGACAGTTTCTTTACATCGAAACACCTGAAAGACGAGCTCCTCTCCCTCTTCCGCAGCACAAAACCCTTCATCGACTACATCAACCGCGCAGTCGAATATATGAAGGAGAATAGATAGCGACTACAGCTAGCGACCACAGATTGTGATCACGTATGGCGCTTAGGGCGTAGCAGGCGGGGGGTTTTCGGCGCAGCGAGCTTTTTTCGCGAGCGAGACGAAAACCAGAGCCAGCGGAGCCCGTTAGATGGCGACCAGAGCCAGCAGAGCCGCGGAGCCCGCGGGTGGCTTCATAGTTCATATCTTTTTAGTATCTTTGCAGGTTACAGGTAAAAGGTGAAATGGACTTCGAACTGACAGCCCCGTATAAGCCCACTGGCGACCAGCCGCAGGCCATCGACGCCATCGTCGCGTCGATCCTCGAAGGCAACCCCGCCACTACCCTGCTGGGCGTCACCGGCTCCGGCAAGACCTTCACCATGGCCAGCGCCATAGCCCGCCTCGGCCGCCCCACTCTCGTCCTCAGCCACAACAAGACTCTCGCAGCCCAGCTATACAGCGAATTCAAGAGCTTCTTCCCCAGGAACCTCGTCGAATATTTCGTCTCCTACTACGACTACTACCAGCCCGAGGCCTATCTCCCCACTACCGACACATACATCGAGAAAGACCTGAGCATCAACGACGAGATAGAGAAACTCAGGCTCAGTGCATCCAGCGCCTTGCTCTCCGGCCGCCGCGACGTGATAGTGGTGTCTTCTGTATCATGCCTCTACGGCATAGGCAACCCCGACGACTTCCACGAAACCACGGTACGGATAGAAAGCGGACAGAAGATAAGCCGGCAGAAGTTCCTCTACGCCCTCGTCGACGCTCTCTACTCCCGCAGCGAAGCCGATTTCAAGCGCGGGACCTTCCGCGTCAAGGGCGACAGCGTAGACATCTACCTCGCCTACGGCGACTACGGTTGCAGGGTGGTGTTCTTCGGCGACGAGATAGAATCGATCGAAAGGATAGACCCGGTCAGCGGAGCGACCCTCGAGTTCCTCGACTCTATAGCGATCTACCCCGCCAACAACTTCGTCACCACCAAAGAGCGCACCCGCAGCGCCATCAACCAGATCCAGGACGATATGACGGAGCAGTGCGCCTATTTCGAAGAGATAGGCAAACACCTGGAAGCCAAGCGCCTGAAGACAAGGGTGGAATTCGACCTGGAGATGATACGGGAAGTGGGCTACTGCCCCGGCATAGAGAACTACTCCCGCTATTTCGACGGCCGCAGCGCCGGCACCCGGCCCTTCTGCCTGATAGACTACTTCCCCGACGACTTCCTGACCTTCATAGACGAAAGCCACGTCACCATACCCCAGATCCGGGCCATGTGGGGCGGCGACCGCAGCCGCAAGCAGACCCTGATAGAATACGGCTTCAGGCTTCCCGCCGCGGCCGACAACCGCCCGCTCCGCTTCGACGAATTCGAGGCCCTCGTGGGCCAGAGGCTCTTCGTCAGCGCCACCCCCGGCGACTACGAGCTGGAACAGAGCGGCGGAGTGGTGGTGGAACAGGTGGTCAGGCCCACTGGCCTGCTCGACCCGCCCATCGAAGTGCGGCCCATCAGGAACCAGATCGACGACCTGCTGGAAGAGATACAGCTCCGGGCCGAGAAAGACGAGCGCGTGCTGGTGACGACCCTCACCAAGCGCATGGCCGAAGAACTCGAGAAATACCTCACCAAGCTCAACATACGCACCCGCTACATCCACTCCGACGTGGATACGCTGGAACGCGTGGAAATACTCGACGACTTCAAGGCAGGACGCTTCGACGTGCTGGTGGGAGTGAACCTCCTCCGCGAAGGACTCGACCTGCCCACCGTCTCGCTCGTGGCCATACTCGACGCCGACAAGGAAGGCTTCCTCCGCTCCGACCGCAGCCTCACCCAGACCGCAGGCCGAGCAGCCCGCAACGTCAACGGACTGGTGATCATGTATGCCGACAAGATCACCGACTCGATGAAGGCCACCATCGACGGCACGGAGCGCCGAAGGGCCAAGCAGATGGCCTACAACGAAGAACACGGGATCGTCCCCACCCAGGTCGGCTCAGCCGCCGCCAGTGCGGTGCAGGCCCCGAAGGCCTACCCCGAATCGCTCGACGACAAGATACGGCTCCTCGAAGAGGACCCGGTGGTCGAGACAATGGACGCAGGCCAGCTGAGAGCCGCGGCACAGGCCGCAAGGCGCCAGATGGAGGAAGCCGCCGCAAGGCTCGACTTCCCCGCAGCGGCCCGGTGGAGGGACGAAATGCGTGCATTTGAATCATTGGCAACAGTAAGAAGATGATACCCAGGAAACTACAGGAAATGATGGCCGGCTTCGAAGAAAGCGAGCGGCGACTGGTGCTCTCGGCCTGGGAGGCAGCGGAGGAGTCGCTGCAGGGGAAGATGCGCAGCAACAACCACCCCTTCATCGAGCATCCCCTCGCCGTGGCGCGCATCCTCCGCCTGGAGATGGGCCTGCGGGCAGACGCCGTGGTGGCCACTCTGCTGCACGAAGCCAACCGTTTCCAGACCGACAACGCCTCCGAACTCAACCACACCGCGCTACTGGAGTCTTTCCGCGCCGAGTATCCCAGGGATATCATAGCCATAGTGGAAGGGCTCAACAACATATCGAACGTCCAGCTGCAGGAAGCCAACCTCGACGGCGCGCGCTACCGCAAGCTCCTGATATCCTATTCCACGGATCCCCGCGTCATCCTGATCAAGCTCGCCGACAGGCTCGAGGTGATGCGCAGCATCGACATCCTTCCCCCTGCCAAGCGCACGAAGAAGCTCATGGAGACCATGCTGCTCTATATTCCCCTCGCCCACCAGCTCGGACTCTATCGCGTGAAGAGCGAACTCGAGGACATCTTCATCCGCTACACCGAACCCGAGCGCTACAAGGAGATAGTCAAGAAGATCAAGGATACCGAACCTCAGCGCGAGGCCCTGGTCCGGAGCTTCATAAACCCGCTCCGCGACAAGCTCGACCGCGAAGGCATACGCTACACCCTCAAGGCCCGCACCAAGAGCCCCTACTCTATATGGAAGAAGATGCAGGCCCAGGGCATAGGCTTCGAAAAGGTGTACGACCTTTTCGCCATGCGCTTCATAATCGACTGCGAGCCCGTACATGAGCTCGAGGAAGCCCTCTGCTGGAAAGTCTACTCGCTCGTGACCGAGGAATACGAACCCGACACCAGCAGGCTGCGCGACTGGATTTCCAAGCCCCGCGACAACGGCTACGAATCGCTCCACACCACGGTCAAGACGGCCGAAGGCATGCCCGTGGAAGTGCAGATACGCACCACCCGCATGGACTACGTGGCCGAGCAGGGAGGCGCGGCACACTGGTCGTACAAGGGCGTAGCGAGCCACGACAGCCTCACTGGCTGGCTCAACCAGGTGCGCAACATGATGAAGCGCAACGAGGACGAACGCTACGAGATCGCCCCGCTCCCCATCGCCGAACTCCTGGTCTATACCCCCACCGGCGACCTGCGCCAGCTGCACGCCGGCAGCACGGTGCTCGACTTCGCCTTCGAGATCCACTCCAACCTCGGCCTGCGCTGTACCGGCGCCAGGGTCAACGGCAAGATGTGCTCGATACGCGAGAAGCTGCACACCGGCGACGTGGTGGAAATCATCAGCAGCAAGAACCAGAAGCCTACCGCCGACTGGCTCAACTTCGCAGTTTCCTCGAAGGCCCGCAGCAAGATCAAGCAGAAACTCAAGGAAGAAGAGAACGCCAGGGCCGCAGTGGGCAAGGAACTGCTCGCCAGGCGCCTGAAAAACTGGAAGCTGGTGATCACCGACTCCGACCTCCACTACCTTGCCAAGAGCCACCGCTACCGCAGCCAGAACGACATGTTCGGGGCCATAGGAAGCGGCCAGTTCGACGTGATGGAGATCAAGGACTACCTGCTTCGCAAGCTGCAGGAAGCCGACCAGCGCGAACTGGCTTCGGCACCCGAGGTCAAGGCCGCCTCCACCGGAGTGACCAGCGGCGAATTCATAGTCGACCGCAAACTCAAGGGAGTGGAACTCAAGCCCGCGAAGTGCTGCAGCCCGCGCTACGGCGATCCCATCTTCGGCTTCGTCACCATACGCGACGGCATCAAGATACACCGCGACGACTGCCCGAACGCCTCGCGTCTCAAGGAGAACTATCCCTACCGGATGATAGAGATCCGGTGGAAACCAAAAGGAAAGGATGCAGAAAAAGGAGATACAAATACGGGGAGCGAGGGTTAACAACCTGCAGAACATCGACCTGGACATCCCTCTCGGGAAGCTGGTCGTGATCACGGGCATTTCCGGGAGCGGCAAGAGTTCCCTGGCCTTCGACACCCTCTTCGCAGAGGGGCAGCGGCGCTTCTCCGAGAGCCTCTCCTCATTCGCGCGCCAGTTCCTCGGGCGGATGAGCAAACCCGACGTCGACCTGGTGTCGGGCATCCCTCCGGCCATAGCCATCGAGCAGAAGACCACCACCCGCAATCCCCGCTCCACCGTCGGCACCACCACGGAAATCTACGACCACCTGCGCCTGCTCTTTGCCAGGATAGGCAAGACATACTCCCCTGTCTCAGGTCGCGAAGTGCAGTGCGACACGGCCCGCAGCGTAGTGGAGCATATCACCGCACTGCAGCCAGGCTCCACCGCCCTGGTCATGGCCGAGATAGCCTGGAGGGAGGGCAACAGGATAGAGAAACTCCTGGGCCTGAAGGAAGAAGGCTTTACGCGCCTGGCCGACCGCGAGGGCCATGTAGCCCGCATGGAGGAAGCCCTGCAGGACATCGGGGCCTTCGACGGCGAATGGATGCTGCTGGTCGACCGCCTCACCGTCGCCAGCGATGAAGATACGGTAAGCCGCGCCCTGGACTCCGTGCAGACCGCTTTCTCGCGCGGAGGCGGACGCATCAGCGTCTGGAACGCCGAAGCCGGGATACGCGACTTCTCGTCCATCTTCGAGGCCGACGGCATCCATTTCGAGGAGCCCACGGAACACCTCTTCAGCTACAACAGTCCCCTCGGCGCCTGCCCCGAATGCGGCGGCTACGGCAAGACGACGGGCATCGACGAGAGCCTGGTGGTCCCCGACCCCACCCTGAGTGTCTATCAGGGCGCTATAGCCTGCTGGAGGGGAGAAGTCATGAAGCAGCTCAACGACGAGCTCGTGATGAACGCCTACAAGTTCGACTTCCCCATCCACAAGCCCTACATCGAACTCACCCCCGAGCAGAAACGCGTGCTCTGGGAAGGCAACGAATACATCACCGGCATCAGGCCCTTCTTCAAGTGGGTGGAGAGCCAGCGCTACAAGATACAGTACAAATACATGCTCAGCCGCTACTCGGGCAAGACCACCTGCCCGGCCTGCGGCGGCGCCCGTCTCCGCCCCGAAGCGCTCTACGTCAAGGTCGGCGGAAGGAACATACATGAGCTGATGACCATGCCGGTGGGCGAACTGGCCGCATTCTTCGACTCCCTCGAGCTCGACGCCTACGACCGCGCCGTGGCGGAACGCCCGCTGCGCGAGATACGCTCGCGCCTGGGCTACATCTGCGAGGTGGGGCTCTCCTACCTCACCCTGAGCCGCGCCTCCAATACGCTCAGCGGCGGCGAGAGCCAGCGCATAAGCCTGGTCAGCGCCCTGGGCAACAACCTGGTCGGCTCGATGTACATACTCGACGAACCCAGCATCGGCCTGCACGAGCGCGACACACAGCGGCTCATCGGCGTGCTGAAGCGCCTGCGCGACCTGGGCAACACCGTGATCGTGGTGGAGCACGACCGCCATATCATCGAGGCGGCCGACCAGCTCATCGACATAGGTCCGCTCGCCGGCGTGGAGGGCGGAAAGATAGTTTTCCAGGGAACGATAGCCGAAGGGTTGGAGAAAGGGGCGCAATCCCTCACCCTGGACTATCTCTCGGGACGGCGCAAGATTCCGGTACCTCAGCGCAAGCGCAACTGGAAATACGCGGTGGAAGTGGTAGGCGCCCGCGAGAACAACCTGAAAAACATCACCGTACGCTTTCCGCTCCGCTGCCTGACAGTCGTCACCGGAGTGAGCGGCAGCGGCAAGAGTTCGCTGGTGGGCGACATACTCCATCCTGCCCTCTACAGGAGCATCAATCAGGTCGGCGCCAAGCCGGGCATACACCAGGAGCTCAGGGGCGACCTGGGCAAGGTGGCCTCGGTGGAATACATCGACCAGAACCCCATAGGCAAGAGCTCGCGCTCCAATCCCGTCACCTACCTGAAGGTCTACGACGACATCCGCAAGCTCTTCTCCGACCAGCCGTACGCGAAGATGAACGGCTACGGGCACTCCCACTTCTCCTTCAACATCGACGGCGGGCGCTGCCCCGAATGTCTGGGCGAGGGCGTGATACGCATCCCCATGCAGTTCATGGCCGACGTGGAGATGGTGTGCGAGGCCTGCGGCGGAAGGCGTTTCCAGAGCGACATACTGGAAGTGAAATACCAGGGACGCAACATCAGCGACATTCTCGACATGAGCGTGGGAGAGGCCATCGCCTTCTTCTCCGCCCAGCCTGAGCCCATTGCCAGGCGCATCGCCGAGCGACTGCAGCCCCTGAGCGACGTGGGACTCTCCTACGTGCGCCTGGGCCAGAGCAGCAGCTCGCTCAGCGGCGGCGAAAGCCAGCGCATCAAGCTTGCGTCGTTCCTAGGCAAGGACAGTCCCGAAAAGGGATCCATACTCTTCATCTTCGACGAGCCAACCACGGGCCTGCACTTCCACGACGTGGCGAACCTGCTCGCCGCGTTCAACGCCCTGGTGGACAGGGGCCACAGCATAGTGGTCGTGGAGCACGACCTCGACGTGATACGGGCTGCCGACTGGGTGATAGACCTTGGTCCGGATGCGGGCGACCAGGGCGGCACGGTGGTGTTCGAAGGTACGCCGGAAGATCTGGCCAAGGCCGATACCTGGACGGGAAAGGCCCTCCGGGAAGAACAGGAAACAATGAAATAACATACCCGACCCATGAAAGTTACTATAAAAGAAGTATCTTCGCAGAAGGAGCTCAGGCAGTTCGTCCGCTATCCCAATGAGCTGTACAAGGACAGCGCCTTCTACGTTCCCACGCTGGAAAGCGGCGATCTTGCAGCCCTCGATCCGAAGAAGAACCATGCCTTCGAGTTCTGCGAGGGAAAATACTGGATGGCATACGACGGGCAGGGACATATCGTGGGCCGCATAGCGGGCATCATCAACCGCCAGTACAACGAGAAGACGGGCATCGACTTCGCCCGCTTCGGCTTCATGGACTTCATCGACGACGACGAAGTGGTGGACGCGCTGTTCGACACGGTGGAAGCCTGGGCCAGGGAGAAGGGAATGAAGGTGATGAACGGGCCGCTGGGCTTCCTGGAGTTCGATGCGTCGGGCGTGCTGGTGGAGGGCTTCGACGAGCTGCCCACCGCCTACGGCAAGTACAATTTCCCCTACTATGAGCCTCAGCTGCTGCGTCGTGGCTATGTGAAGGACACGGACTGGGTGGAATACAGCGTTACGATGCCCGACAACATCACGGAATGGTTCAGCCGTCCGGCGAAGCTCGTGGCCACGCGCTACAAGCTGCACCAGGCTGACATCAGCACCAAGAAGAAGATGGTGTCGTATTTCCCGCAATGCATCGAGCTGCTCAACGAAACCTACCGAGAGCTCCACGGCTTCTCGGAGCTCAGCAAGGGTCAGGCCGACGACCTGATCGCCCAGTTCGTCCCCAACCTGAACACGGACTTCGTGTCGATCATCCTCGACGAGGACGACAAGCCGGTGGCCTTCGGCATCAGCATGCCCTCGCTTTCCAAGGCCATGCAGAAGGCCCAGGGGAAACTCTTCCCCTTCGGCTTCATCCACATCCTCTACGCGATCAGGCACAACGACACTCTCGACCTGCTGCTCATAGGCATAGACGAGAGATACAAGGGAAAGGGCATCAACGCGATGATCTTCGACAAGATCGCGCCCTGCATCAAGAGCTACGGCATAAAGCATCTGGAGACGACCCGCGAACTCGAAGACAACACCAGCGTCCAGAACATGTGGAACCGCTTCGAAACCCGCCTCCACAAACGCGCCCGCTGCTACAAGAAAGACCTCTAGCCTGTGGATATAATTGATATATTGATAGATGCTCTGAGGGCGGCCATTCTCATCACGGGGATGGTGGTGCTGATGATGCTGATGATCGAGAGCCTGAACATCTCGTCGGGAGGGCGGTTCTTCGCTCGCCTGCAGCGCTCCAGGGCCGGCCAGGTGGTCGTCGCCGCATTGCTCGGATGGATTCCAGGCTGCATGGGCGGCTACGCAACCGTGTCGCTGTACACCCACGGCATGATGAGCTTCGGAGCGCTGGTCGCAATGATGATCGCCACCTCCGGCGACGAAGCCTTCGTGATGCTCACGCTCTTCCCCGGCAAAGCCCTCTGGATATCCGTGGTGCTGCTGCTCACAGGCATGGCCGTAGGCCTGCTCACGGATACCCTCGGCCCGCGTCTCGGACTGAAGGCCAACACTTCACAGGCCCCCTGCAACGAGATGCAGCTCCACGAGGAAGACCTGCATGAACATGCACACGACCATCACGAAGAGCAGGGCCACGCCAGGGAAAGGCACCTGCTGACCTGGAAGCGCGGAGTCCTGTTCACAGGCATAGTCCTCTATATCCTCGCCCTGGCCACGGGAATGCTCGAACACGGACACGAAGGCGCGGAAGCAGAGGAACACGGAGGATTCAATCTCCTGAGCGAAGACTGGATGAACATGCTCTTCGCGGCCGCCAGCCTCATCATGCTCGCCGTAGTCGCCTTCGGCACCGACCATTTCGTCGAGGAACACCTATGGAACCATGTCATCGCCCGGCACGTACCCAAGATCTTCGCCTGGACCTTCGGAGTCCTGCTCGTCCTCGGCTTCCTCTCCGAGGCGGTCGACGTCAACTCATGGATCAGCGCCAACGTGCCGCTGATGATACTCCTGGCCACGCTGATAGGCATAATCCCCGAATCCGGGCCCCATCTGGTATTCGTCACCCTCTTCGCGACCGGCGTCGTCCCCCTGCCGGTGCTGCTGGCCAGCAGCATCTCGCAGGACGGACACGCGTCGCTCCCGCTGATCGCCGAATCGAAGCGTGACTTCCTTCGCGCGAAAGCCATCAACTGCTTCGTCGCCCTGGCCGTAGGTTTCGCCACCTGGGCATTATTCTGATACTTTATTCCCTATCTATGGATAAGCTTAGCTCCGACACCAGGCTCAATCCCCTCCTCGCCTTCCTCGTGAGGACACTACTCAGACCCAGGGTCTATTATCTCGATCCCGAAAGGAAGGACGAGGTCCTCTCCGAACCTTCGATCCTGGTGTGCAACCATACCGGCCACCTCGACGGCGGAGTGATCAACACCGCCTTACTGCCCCAGCGCATCCACACCCTCGCAGCCAAGGACCGCTTCGAGCAGCGCGGATTCGGCTTTTTCCTGAGGCACACGGGCTGTATCCCCATCGACCGGCAGCACGCCGACACCAGCTGGATCCACGATTCCCTGAAGACCCTGCACAACGACCACGAGCACGTGGCCATCTACCCGGAAGGCAGGCATGGAGAACATCGAAGGCAACTGCCCTTCCATCCCGGGGTCACGATGCTGACGACCATGGCAAACGTACCCCTGGTCCTCGTATATCTCGACGGCCCGGTAAGATTCTTCCGCCGCAATAAAATAATGGTGGCCCCACCCTTCCGGCTGGAGCCACCCACTGAGGGAATGACCTCTGAATATATCACCAAGCAGACTCATCTGCTTGAGGAGAAGATGAAAGAGCTTATGGATTCTTTCATCGATTTGACCGAGACCCCGGATCAGGTCCGGGGTGACGGTATCAGTCGCCGGGCCTGAGCCGGCATCTCACTAGCGCAGCTTCGCAAAGCCGTACCTGGCGCAGGAGCCGAGCTGTTCCTCGATGCGGATCAGCTGGTTGTACTTCGCCATGCGGTCGGTGCGCGAGAGCGAACCGGTCTTGATCTGGCCGCTGTTGGTGGCCACGGCGATGTCGGCG
>CAJONI010000028.1 GCA_905235995.1 uncultured Bacteroidales bacterium | reverse complement strand
TGTAAAACTATGTAAAAGTGTAAACTTTGACCGTAATACTCCGAACTTCTTGAACCACGCGTGGTTCAAATGTGGTTCAAAAACGCAAGTAATAAAGATTCTTAAAAATATAAGCGTCTGAAATACAATCGTTTACACTTTGGCTAATTTATCGCCAGGAAGTGCAAAAATTAGGCTTAACTAATTGATTATCAATAAGTTAAAGCAAAAATTTTATTTCCCGATGCAAAACTGCCCGAAAATATTGTCAAGTATCTCGGTATTGGAGACTTCGCCCACGATTGAGGCGAGGTGGTAGAGGCTTTCGCGGAGGTCCTGGGCGACGAGGTCGGTGGGGACTTCGGTCCTGAGGCCTTCCTGGACCCTGGTCAGGGCTGCCGAGGCGTTCTTCAGGGCTTCGAGGTGGCGGAGATTGGAAACGAGTGTGGTTTCGCTGCCGACGCCGAGGTCGCGGTAGGAGGAGGATAGCAGGCTCTTCAGCTCCTCCAGGGCCACGCTGTGCTTCGCGGAGATGGTTAGTGCCTGGCGGCCGGGAGAGGAGAGGAGAGGGGACAGAATGCGCCTGGCTTCTGAAATGGCGGTATCGGGCACTGAATCAGCCTTGTTGAGCAGGAAGAACAGTTGCTGGTGCCCTGCAGTGCGGGCGGCCACGTCGGTCGCGCTTGAGAGGATGGCCTCGGAAGTGTCGCTGAGGTCGAGGACGGCGAGTACTATAAGGGCCGCCGTGAGCCTGTCGTAGGCTCGCTCTACCCCTATGCGCTCGATGGGATCTTCGCTTTCCCTCAGTCCTGCGGTGTCGATGAAACGGAAGAGAACTCCGTCGATCGAGCAGCTTTCCTCTATGGTATCGCGGGTTGTGCCGGCGATGTCGGAAACAATGGCCCGATCGTCGCCCACAAGAGCGTTCAACAGGGTGCTCTTGCCCGCATTGGTGTTTCCCACAATAGCCACTGGCACACCGTTTTTAATAGCGTTGCCTGAAGTGAAGCTTTCGATAAGTTTTCTTATGTGGTCGAGTACCTTGGAAACGAGCCAGGCAAGCTGGCCGCGGTCGGCGAAAGCCACGTCTTCTTCGCTGAAATCGAGTTCGAGCTCCATGAGGGATGCCAGATGGAGCAGGTCTTCGCGCATGCCGGCGAGTTCGTCGCGGAAGCCGCCCTTGAGCTGGTGGAGGGCGATGCGGTGGGCGGAGGCGGTCCGGGCTTCTATAAGGTCGGCCACGGCCTCTGCCTGCGAGAGATCCATCTTCCCGCGCAGGAAGGCACGCTGGGTAAATTCGCCCGGAGAGGCCATCCTCGCACCGTTCTCGCAGAGCAGGAATAGTATCCTGGAAACTATGTACGACGAGCCGTGGCACGAGATTTCGGCCGCATTCTCGCCCGTGTAGGAGCGCGGAGCACGGAACACTGACACGAGCACCTCGTCGAGCTGGCTGCCGTCGGCTTCGCACACGGTGCCGAAATGCAGGGAGTAACCCGGGGCTTCAGCGAGGGAAGTGCGTCCGCGGAAGATGCGGTCGGCGACTGCAAGCGCTTCCCGTCCGGACAGGCGGACAACTGCAAGTGCGCCGCCGGAAGCGGATGCAGGTGCGCAAATGGTATCGTCGAACAGTTTTTCCATTAATTATTGGCAAAAATAGCTATTTTTGCGGAAAGAGAAATTTTCATCATGAAACGATTGCTCATCCTGGCCATGTTCGCGGCCGCCCTTACTGCCTGCAACAAACCTGTCACGGACAACGACGATCCGAAACCTCGCGAAGAATCGCCCCTTTCATGGAAGGAATCCCTGACTGCGGCGGAATGCAGGGAGTACGAAGCCTGGCTGCAGGAAGGCTGGGTCGATTCCGTCGCGAGGGCGGAAGCCAAGGTATTTGAAGAGAAGAAGATAACGCAGGGCAGATATACCATGCCCCTGGACTGGAAAGTCTACGGCGACAAGCCGGCCGACGGACGTTCGCTCTACATCTCCCTCCATGGAGGAGGAGGTGCTCCCGCCACGGTCAACGACGGCCAGTGGGAGAACCAGAAAACGCTCTACAAGCCTGCCGAAGGGGTATATCTCTGCCCCAGGGCCATCGAGAATACCTGGGACCTGCATTTCAGGCCCGAGTCCGACGCCTTCTATGAGGAGATTATCCGCATGGCCGTGACCTGGCTCGACGTCAATCCCGACAAGGTCTACCTGATGGGTTATTCCGCAGGCGGCGACGGCGTCTGGCGCCTCGCTCCTCGCATGGCCGACCACTGGGCCGCCGCATCGATGATGGCGGGACATCCCGGCGACGTGTCGCTGCTGAGCCTGCGCAACCTGCCTTTCATGGTCTGGTGCGGAGAAAACGACACGGAATACCAGCGCAACATCGAATGCGCTGCCCGCATGGCCGTACTTGACTCCCTCCAGGCGGCGGATCCGGAAGGCTATGTCCATGAAGGACATATGGTCGAAGGTAAGGGGCACTGGATGGACCTTGCGGACGCCGCGGCGCTGCCGTGGATGGCGAAGTTCCGCCGCAATCCCGCTCCGAAAAAGATAGTCTGGTGCCAGGGCGACGAGCCCAAGAAGTATTTTTACTGGCTGGGCGTCCCCGCCGCACATGGCGACAAGGGGAAGGAGGTCAGGGCCGTGATCGACGACAATGTGGTCAGGATAGAGAAAAGCGACTACAAGGAACTTACGATCTATCTGAACGACGAGCTGGTCGACCTCGACAGGACCGTCGCGGTGCTTGTCGGCGGGCATGTGCTCTTCGAGGGAGAGCTGAAGCGTTCTCCGGCGACCATGCGTCAGACACTGAAAGAAAGGGATGACCTTTCCTACATCTATCCGGCAGCAGTCAGAGTCTCCATTCCATGATTTCATTCCTGCTCTCCCTGGTGGCCCTGGTTGCCGGCTACTTCTTCTACGGGAAGTTCGTGGAAAAGGTCTTCGGAGCCGGTATCAGGCCTACTCCTGCCGTGACGAAGGCCGACGGTGTGGACTTCATCGCGCTGCCGCCATGGAAGACCTTCATGATCCAGTTCCTGAACATCGCGGGCACCGGACCTATCTTCGGAGCCATCATGGGCGCGAAGTTCGGCCCTGCGGCCTATCTGTGGATAGTATTGGGATGCATCTTCGGAGGAGCCGTACACGACTACCTCTGCGGCATGCTGTCGGTACGCCACGGGGGTGCGAACCTTCCGGAACTCGTGGGCGACTATCTGGGCAGGAACGCCCGCACGCTGATGCTCGTCTTTTCGGTCTTCCTGCTGATGATGGTGGGCACGGTCTTCGTGTACAGCCCGGCAAAGATACTGGGAGACATCTGGGAACCGGCTTTCACAGTGGCCAGCGTAGGCCGCTATGTTTTCTGGATAGCCCTGATCTTCATATACTATATCGTCGCTACCCTGCTGCCGGTCGACAAGGTGATAGGCAAGATCTATCCTTTCTTCGCCATTGCCCTGATCTTCATGGCGCTGGGCCTTCTGGTGGTGTTGCTGGTCCGTAATCCTGACATCCCTGAGATATGGGAAGGCCTGCGCGAGACTCCCGGCGGCCCGCTTACCAGCCAGCCGGTATTCCCTTGCCTCTTCATAACCATCGCCTGCGGGGCCATCAGCGGCTTCCACGCCACCCAGAGCCCCATAATGGCCCGTTGTCTGCCCACCGAGAAGCTCGGGCGGCCCATCTTCTACGGTGCTATGATCACCGAAGGCGTAGTGGCTCTGATCTGGGCCACGGTCTCGATGTATTTCTTCTACGGGAAGCCGGAGCCGGCCTACATGTTCATGCCGGGCGGTGCCGAGGCGATAGGGGACGCCCCTTCGGTAGTCCATCTCGTCTGCAACGAATGGATGGGAATGCTTGGAGGCATACTCGCGATAATGGGCGTGGTGGCTGCGCCTGTCACCAGCGGCGACACGGCTCTTCGCAGCGCAAGGCTCATCATAGCCGACTTCATGAAGATGGAGCAGCATTCGGTCCGCAACCGCCTGCTCGTCTGCCTCCCGCTGTTCGCCGCAGTGTTCGCACTGCTCCTCTGGCAGATCGGGGACGCCTCGGGCTTCGAGCGTATCTGGAGTTGGTTCGGATGGTCGAACCAGACCCTGGCGGTATTTACCCTATGGACAGCCACTGTTTATCTGGTGAAGGAAAAGAGGAATTTCTGGATCACCCTAGTACCGGCGCTTTTCATGACCTGGGTCTGCACCGCCTATCTGATGTACACTCCCAATGCCTTCGGCATGAAAGTACACATCGCCTACGCGGCAGGCTTCGCCGCCGTCCTGGCCGCCATCATCTGGTTCTCCACCTGGTACCGAAAAGGCTACAGGGGATAGAGGATATTGATGATCAGGAGGTTTGCCGCGAGGATAATAATGTTCATCGGCAAGCCTATGCGCATGAAGTCTGAGAAGCGGTAACCGCCGGGACCGTAGACCAGCAGGTGGGTGGGCGAACCTATCGGAGTGGCGAAGCTCGAAGATACCGAAACCATCAATGCCAGGAGGAAGGGCAGGGGATCGCAGCCCATCGACATGGCCGACTGGTAGACTATCGGAAAGAATATGGCGCCCGCCGCCGTATTCGATATGAATTCCGTGACAAAAGTCGCAGTGAGGCACATCATGGCCATGACCAGGAAAGGCTTCCCTCCGCAAAGGCCCAGGACTTGGTTGGCCAGCATGGTGGCTATGCCGGTCTTCTCTATCGCATTGCCTATCACCACGCTGCCCGCAAACACCATCAGGATGCTCCAGTCGATGGAACGCATGGCCTGTTGGGGGCTGCAGCAGCGAAAGACCAGCATCGCAATGGCTGCGATAACGGAACTCTGCAGCAGGGTGCACACCTTCAGGGACGAGAGCAGCACCATCGCGATCAGTATCAGGGTGGCGATAACCGTCTTGACGCCCGTATCCGGGACGACGTCAGTGACGTCGGTGAAATTGAGTCCGGGGATCTCATCTTTCTTTTCACTGCGTGGCGAGCATTCCAACAGGAGGGAATCGCCGGTCGAAAGTTTGATGTCGCGAGGACTTTCCATTATGCGTTCTCCATGTCGCGCCACGGCCACGACGGTCAGGGAGTATTCGTGTTCGAAAGTTGTTTCCGAAACCGGCTTGTGCCGAAGCGGTGAATCGGGAAGGACATAAGCCAGACGCAGCTTGCGGTTACTGTCGAGTTCGTTTACGGAGAACACCGGATGTGGCGCACTTACCAGTCCGATGCTCTCGCGCAGCGAGAGGATTGCCTCCACGTTGCCCGCAAAGACCAGCCTGTCTCCACCCATCAGCGGTTCGTCGGAAGGGACGGGGGATACTATCTCGCGGTCGAAACGTATCAGCTCGATGAGCTGTCCGCCATGTAAGTTGTGAAGACCGGCTTCCTCCACGGTACAGCCCACATACCTGCTGTCGGCAGGTACCAGCAGTTCCACGGTGTAACTGTCGGTCTGGGCGAAGGCCTCCTCAGGGCTCTTGCGGTTTGGCAGCAGGCTGCGGAGGGCCAGCATGGAGAGTATGCCCACCAGCAGGCAGAAAAGTCCGGGAATCGTGGTGGAGAAGAAATCCATGGAGTAACCGGATTCATGAGCATACATTCCGGATATGATGAGGTTGGGAGGCGTGCCGATAATGGTGCACACTCCGCCCATTCCTGAAGCATAGCTCAAGGGAATCAGCAGCTTGGAGGGACTGATGCCAAGCCTGGTGGCCCATCTCTTCACCACCTGCACGAACAGGGCCACTACAGTGGTGTTGCTGAGAACGGAACTGAGGAGCGCTACCATGGTCATGAGCCTCACTATTGCACGCGGATAGCTTTTCGGATTGCCCATGAAATGTTTCATGATCCAGCTCAGGACGCCGGTGCGGATGAGTCCGGCGACCACGATGAAGATCACTCCGACAACGACTACTGAAGAATTGGAAAAACCGGCGAGACACTCTTTCTCGGTAAGGATGCCGGTCAGTCCCAGTACGGCTATGACGCCAAGGAACACGATCTCTTCCGGCAGTTTGGTCAGCAGCAGGGAAAGGAACATGGCAAGCACCGTCGCGATCGTGATCCAGGCGCCAAGGTTCAGTCCAAGGAAGATGACACTTTCCAACATTATTTCTTTTTGATAAGGGATACTACGTTTTCGACGTGGATGGTGTGGGGGAACATGTCGACCGGCTGCACGTGGACGATGTCGTAGCTGTCGGCGAACACCGCCAGGTCGCGGGCCTGGGTCGCAGGATTGCAGCTCACGTAGACCATGCGCTCGGGTGCGCAGTCGAGCAGCACGCGCGCCACGTCGGGGTGGATGCCGGCCCTGGGAGGGTCGAGCACCACGACGCCTGGCCGGCCGTGCGCTGCTATGAAACCGGCGTTCAGCACGTCTTTCATGTCGCCGGCAAAGAACTCAGTATTAGTTATGCCGTTTTCACGGGCGTTTACTTTCGCGTCTTCGATGGCGTCGGGGACATATTCGATGCCTATTACCTTTCCGGCCAGTGCCGACAGGAAGAGGGCTATCGTGCCAGTGCCGGTGTAGAGGTCGTATATCACAGGCTTGCCGTCACCTTCCACGATACCTTCGCGCACGAAGTCGCGGACCACTCCGTAGAGCCGCAGGGCCTGTGCGGAATTGGTCTGGTAGAACGACTTGGGGCCGATCTTGAACCTCAGGCCTTCCATCTGTTCGTAGACAGCTTCGGCGCCGTGGAAGAGATGGCATGGCAGGTCGCTGAAATTGTCGTTGCCCTTGCCGTTTATGACATAATATAACGAGGTGATTTCAGGGAACTTGGCCACAATAGCCTCGAGCATTGCTTCACGTTTAGGACGGGCTTTTTCGCCCTCCGCCTCGCCTCCGAAACAGACAACCAGCATGTTCTCTCCGGTTGATGTGGTGCGGACCACCATCGTGCGCAGGAAGCCCCGGTTTTCGCGAAGGTCGTAGAAGCTCAGGCCATGGTCGATGGCATATTGCTTGACGAACAGGCGGATGGCGTTGGAAGGTTCGCGCTGGAGATGGCATTCGCGAATGTCGAGCACCTTGTCGAAGAAGCCGCTCACATGGAAGCCAAGGCCGAGGAGCTCGGTCTCGGAGAGCTCTTCGAACGATTCTCCATCGAGCACCCAACGATGATTGGAGAAGGTGTATTCCAGCTTGTTACGATAGTGGTCGGTCTGCGCGGAGCCAAGGATGGGGGAGATCTCAGGCAGGTCGAGATGGCCGATGCGGGAGAGCTGGTCGGCTACCTGCTGCTGCTTGAACGCGATCTGCATGGGATAGGGCAGGGTCTGCCAGGTGCAGCCCCCACAGTCCTGGAAATGCTCGCAGAAGGGGGCCAGGCGATGTGGGGAAGGGGAGACCATCTTCGCTATATAGCCCTGAGAATAGCCGCTGCGCACTTTGTTGACCTGCACGTCCACGACGTCGCCGGGAATGCCGCCGCGCACGAAAAGGACCTTTCCGTCCACGTGGGCGAGGCCGTTGCCTTCGGCTGCGGTGGCTTCGATGGTGACGCCTTCGAGGAATGGTTTCCTGTATCTGCCCATTTTCTTAAAATTTGTGCAAAGATACTAAGATATATTCAAGATATTCGTATATTTGAAAATGTGAAAAAATCCAAGCCATGAAACGTTTCCTACTACTGCTCGCCTCAATGGCCTTCTTGGTTCCGCTTCTGGCCCAGGAGGGCGAAAGTTATCTACAACTGACGGGACAGGTGTTTGACGCCTCGACCGGAAAGCCTTTGCACTATGTGTCGATCGGGCTGGTCGGCACGAGCGTTTCAAACGTCAGCAATGCCGACGGATTGTTCACACTGAAGGTGGACATCGCCACCCCGCCGTCGGCCATAGTATCCGTGAGTCATCTCGGCTACGCCGCGGTTACCCTTAAAGTGTCTGATTTTGAGGGGTTTACCGAAAAGAAACCACTCAGGATAGAGCTACAGCCCATCTCCCTTCAGCTTCCGGGGGCGCTCATACGCAGCCTTGACCCGGATGACCTTATCCATGCGGCGCTCCACCGCATCAAGGACAATTATCCTACGGAACGCGTAGGAATGACCGCTTTCTACCGCGAACTCGTGCGGAAAGGCAGCGGTAAGTATCTCAACATGAACGAGGCCATACTCGACATCGACAAGGCCCCGTACGACAGCTGGCAGTCGGACTGGATAGGAATCTACAAGGGCCGCGGGAGCCAGAACTACGACTCCTCTGACACGCTCTTCATCAAATACCAGGGCGGAGTCTACGGCATCATTCAGATCGACCAGGCCAAGAATCCTTTCGCGACAGCGAATGTGACTGAAATAGAGAAGATCTACGACTTTTTCAGCGAGCCCGCCGAGTACATGGGCGAGAGGATGTTCCATGTCGTGTCGTTCCAGCAGAAGCCCGGCGTGGAAGAGATCTACATGCGCGGCAAGGTGTTCATAGACAGTGAGACCCTGGCCATAGGCCGCGTGGAGATGTGGATGAACGTCGAAGGCCGTGAGGACGCGGTTTCGATGTACATAATCAAGCGTCCGCCCGGAGTAAGGTTCGAGGTCAAGAGCGCCGAATACGTGGTCAACTACAAGCCTTACGGCAACAAGTGGTACTATGACTATGCGAAGATAGAACTGAAGTTTGAAACCCGCAGGAGACGCTCGTTGTTCCGCCACCATTACACCGTGATGTCGGAAATCGCAGTGACGGAGCATCTGGACCAGCCCAAGAAGATTGCCAAGGATGCAAGGGTGAAGTTCAAGGACCAGCTCACGGAGAAGGTGTCGGCATTCACGGACGAAGATTTCTGGGAAGACTACAATGTGATCGAGCCTGACGCCCAGATAGAAGCGATCGTACGAAGGATCGTGAAACAGCTCAGGAAGCAACATAAGGAATAGCTTCCATATTTTTACACAATTTATATTATGTTAAATAGTAATCCGCCGATCCCCCTTCCAGAACGTCTGAGACCAACGACGCTCGACCAGTACGTCGGCCAGGAACACCTCGTGGGTCCCGGCGCCGTGCTCAGGAAGATGATCGAGACGGGAAACATATCTTCGTTCATACTCTGGGGCCCTCCGGGCGTCGGCAAGACCACGCTGGCCCGTATAATCGCCGGACAGTTGCAGCGCGAATTCTTCACTCTGAGCGCGATAAGTTCCGGAGTAAAGGACGTGCGCGAAGTGATCGAAAAAGCCCGCTCCGGCCGGATGTTCGCCACCGCCGGCGCCCCGATACTGTTCATCGATGAGATCCACCGTTTCAACAAGGCGCAGCAGGACGCACTCCTTGGCGCGGTTGAAAGCGGTCTGATAGTGCTCATAGGCGCAACTACCGAAAACCCTTCCTTCGAGGTGATATCCCCCCTACTCTCCCGCTGCCAGGTCTATGTGCTTAAGTCGCTGGAAATTAAGGACTTAGATACGCTGCTGAATCGCGCTCTCACCGAAGATATCTATTTGAAGGACAGGCAGATAGAAGTGGCCGAGAAAGAGGCGCTCTTCCGTTTCAGCGGCGGAGACGGGCGGAAATTGCTCAACATCATCGACATCATAGTGCAGTCCTTCCCTGAGGACGCCCCTATCCGCATAGACAACGAGAGGGTGACCGACCGCCTGCAGGAGAACATCGCACTCTACGACAAGAACGGAGAGCAGCACTACGACATAATCTCCGCCTTCATAAAGAGCATGCGCGGCAGCGATCCCAACGGAGCAATCTACTGGATGGCCCGCATGCTGGCCGGAGGCGAGGATCCCCTGTTCATCGCCCGGCGCATGCTGATCCTGGCCTCGGAAGACGTGGGCCTTGCCAATCCGAACGCCGCCCTGCTGGCCGAGGCCTGCTTCAACGCCGTACACCAGGTAGGCATGCCGGAAGCACGCATCATCCTGGCGGAAACCTGCATCTATCTGGCCACCTCGCCCAAGAGCAATGCGTCGTATCTCGCTATAGACGAGGCGCTTGCGATGGTAGGAAGCACCAACGACGCCCCTCCGGTCCCGCTGCATCTGCGCAACGCCCCCACACAGCTTATGAAGGACCTCGGCTACCACAAGGATTATAAGTACGCCCACGACTTCGACGGCAACTTCGTGGACCAGGAATTCCTGCCCGACAGCCTCCGGGGCCACAAATTCTATGAGCCCGGCGACAACGCCCGCGAAGCCGAGATACGGCGCCGGCTCCAGACATTATGGAAAAAATACAACTATTGATATGAAACACAGCACTCCCCTTCTTCTCCTCGCACTCACTCTCCTGGCCTGCTGCAGCACGCCTAAGGAAAAGGATTTTGCCTCATTTGTCAACCCCAAGATCGGCACAGGCGGCCATGGCCACGTTTTCGTGGGCGCCAACGTGCCTTTCGGCTTCGTGCAGCTCGGCCCCACCAGCATTCCCCAGGACTGGGACTGGTGCTCCGGCTACCACGACAGCGACAGTACGGTGATAGGCTTCAGCCATACCCATCTTTCCGGTACCGGCATCGGCGACCTGTTCGACATCACGGTGATGCCTGTAATCGGTCGTACGACCCCTGCCCGTGGCGTCGAGTCAGACCCTGAGAGCGGCGCCTGGAGCTATGCGGACCGCACCATGGAGGTGACGGAGCCCGGATACTACAGCGTGCCCCTGCTGCGCTACGGTATTACCGCGGAACTCACCGCAACACCCCGCGTGGGCTTCCATCGCTACACTTTCCCTGAGTCGGATGACGCCGCAATCCTCTTCGACCTGGAGAACGGAGGCTGCTGGGACCGCGTGACCGACGCCGACATCGAACTGGTGAAGAACGACGACGGAGAGGTGGTCGCCCTTGGCGGACACCGCTTCTCTCGCGGCTGGGCCAGCAACCAGAAACTGTTCTTCTGGGCGGAATTCGACCGCGCCATCCCTGAGGTGGAGTTTGAAAAGGAAGGGCTCTATGGCCGTTTCAAAATTGGGCACACTGACGCTGGAGAACAGGTGAAGCTGAAGGTGGCTCTCTCCCCCGTTTCGGTGGAAGGAGCCAGGGCCAACATGAGTGCCGAACTTTCCGGCTGGGATTTCGATGCCACAAAGGCTGCCGCGCGTCTGGCCTGGAACGAGGAACTTGGCAAGATAGACATCCAGTGCGACGACCCTGACACCAGGACGGTGTTCTACACCGCGATGTACCACACGATGATCGCCCCCAGCGTCTACAACGACGTCGACAGGCAGTATCGCGGCGCCGACGACCAGGTCCGCACCGGCAACTTCCAGAACTACACCACCTTCTCTCTCTGGGATACCTACCGCGCCGCCATGCCGCTGATGACCATCATCCATCCCGAACGCTGCAACGACATCACCGCGACTTTCTTCCATATCTATGAGCAGCAGGGCGACCTCCCCGTCTGGCATCTGATGGGCAACGAGACCGACTGCATGGTGGGCAACCCCGGCCTAGTGGCATTCGCCGACAACATCGTCAAGGGTTTCAGCGCAGGTTTTTCGACCGAACAGCTGATGGGCGCGATGACTGGCACTGCCACGACTCCTGACCGCGGACAGGATCTCCGCATGCAGTACGGCTACATCCCTGCCGACCTCTACAGGGAAGCCGTGGCCAACGACATGGAATACGCCATAGCCGATGCCGCGCTCTGCAGGGCGGCGGCCTATCTCGGCGAAACCGGCATAGGCTCCAATTACTGGGAGCGCAGCCACTCCTGGAGGCATTTCTGGGATCCTAACAAACAGTTCATACGTGGACTCAAGAGCGACGGTTCCTTCACTGAGCCTTTCGATCCCATCTACTCCCGCCATGAGACCTCCGACTACACTGAGGGAACCGCTTGGCAGTATCTCTGGCTCGTGCCTCATGACATCGACGGCCTGGTGGAGCTCTTCGGCTCGAAGGAAGCGACCCTGGCCAAGCTCGACGCGCTTTTCGAAGCCCCCGACCACATCGAAGGTGAGAACGCCTCCCCGGACATCTCGGGCCTGATCGGCCAGTATGCCCACGGCAACGAGCCCGGCCATCACACCATCTACATCTACAGCATGCTGGGCGCCCCCGACAAGGCAGCCGACCGCCTGCGCCAGGTGTACAGGGAGATGTATTTCAACGACGTGGAAGGCCTCGCCGGCAATGAGGACGTGGGCCAGATGAGCGCCTGGTACGTGCTCTCGACCCTCGGCTTCTATCAGGTGGAACCGGCAAGGCCGCGCTTCTGGTTCGGCGCCCCGAACTTCACCAGGGCCGACGTGAAAGTGGCCGGAGGGACCTTCACCATCACCGCTCCGCTGCTCTCGGAAGAGAACTGCCACATCCGCGGCGTCAAGCTCAACGGCAATCCCTACTCTCTCCCATACGTCAGCTATGCCGACATAGTGGCAGGCGGTACGCTTGAATTCATAATGGGCAAATAGGACGCTCCCGGATGAAAAGAGACATCAAATACCTTCGGCTCCTGTCCAGCGAATTCCCGACAGAGCAGGCGGCATGCACCGAGATCATCAATCTCGAGGCAGTGCTGAACCTGCCCAAAGGTACAGAGCACTTCATAACCGACATCCACGGCGAGAACGAAGCCTTCGAGCATGTGCTGCGCAACGCTTCGGGCGTAATCCGTGAGAAAGTGGAGAGGATCTATTCCTCCTCCCTTTCAGAAGAGGAGATACGGGAACTCTGCACGCTGATATACTACCCTGAAGACAAGATACGCGCCGTCAGGGCCAGCCTGCACAGGCACGGCAAGATACTGGCCTGGTACAGGACCATGCTGATGCGCCTGATACCCGTAATGGCGGCCTGCTCCTCGAAATACACGCGCTCCAAGGTGCGCAAGGCCCTGCCGGAGGAATATGCCTACATCGTGGAGGAACTGCTCCACGAATGGATAGAGGACAACCGCGACAAGCGCCGCTACGTCGAGGCGATAGTCGATTCCATCATCTCCACAGGGCGGGCCGACCATTTCATCGCCACTATCTGCAATGTGATTCACAGGCTGGTGATCGACCGCCTGCACGTCCTTGGCGACATCTACGACCGCGGACCCGGCGCGCACCTGATCATGGACAAGCTCTGCAACTACCATAGCTTCGACATCCAGTGGGGCAACCACGACCTTCTGTGGATGGGCGCGGCGGCGGGAAGCCGGGCCTGCGTGGCCAACGTGCTGCGCCTCTGCTTCCGCTATGCCAACCTCTCGACGCTGGAAGACGGCTACGGAGTGAACCTGCTGCCGCTTACGACCTTCGCCATGAACACCTACGGCGACGATCCCTGCGAGATCTTCCTGCCCCGCGAGAACGGCTACGAGAAGCTTCCGGAGTCGCAGCAGATCCTGCTGGCCAAGATGCACAAGGCCATGGCCATCATACAATTCAAGATCGAAAAGCAGGTGATCGACCGCAATCCCGAGTTCGGGATGGATTCGCGCAACCTGCTGCATCTCATCGACAAGGAGAAGGGTGTGCTGCGTCTTGACGGGCGCGAGTATGCTCTCCGCGACAGCCACTTCCCCACCATAGACCCTGCCGACCCCTACAGGCTTTCCGACGAAGAGGAAGAGGTCATTTCCAACCTTACGCGGAGTTTCACTTCCAGCGACCGTCTGCGCCGCCATATCAACTGTTTCCTGACCCATGGCTCCCCCTACCTGGTCTGCAACTCGAACCTGCTCTTCCACGGTTCCATGCCCATGAACGAAGACGGCTCCTTCCGCGAGATGACCATCCGCGGCAAGTCCTATTCAGGCAGGAGGCTCTTCGACAAGGTGGACCAGATGGTTCGCAGCGCATTCTACACGCGCGAGGATTCTGCCCGCAGGCAGGCCGGACGCGACTTCATCTGGTATCTCTGGTGTGGCCCCGTGGCCCCCACCTTCGACAAGGACAAGATGACGACTTTCGAGCGTTACTTCGTGGAAGACAAGGAGTTGCACAAGGAAAAGAGCGGTGCTTACAAGCAGCTCAAGAACCGTGCGGACATCTGCGAGAAGATACTTCGCGAATTCGGTGTGACCGACCTGACGCACGCCCACATCATCAACGGCCACATCCCGGTGAAGACCCTTCAGGGAGAAAGCCCGATAAAGGCCGGCGGCCGTCTGCTGATGATAGACGGAGGCTTCTCGAAGGCTTACCAGTCGGAGACAGGCATTGCGGGCTACACGCTGATCTACAACTCCCAAAGCCTAAAACTGGTGCAGCATGAGCCGTTCACCAGCCGCGAACTGGCAGTCCGGGAAGGAATCGACATCCGTTCAGAGACGAAAGTTCTCGAATTCGAGGAGCACCGGCGCCGCGTACGCGACACCGACCAGGGCATCGCCATGCGCGCACAGATCGAGGACCTCTACCATCTCCTGGAAGCCTGGCGCAGCGGCGCCATCAGAAGATGATCATTTTCTTCTGTGGCGGCGTTTCCTGGAGTTGCTGCGTACGATGATGATGACGGCGATCGCTGCGACGGCGAGGCCGATGATCAGATAGGTCACCCAGCTGGCACTGTCGCCTTTTACGCGCGACCACATCGCCAGCAGCTTGTCGGTGTCCTTGCCCCAGTCGTGTTCAAGAGCACAGCGCTCAATGACGGCCCTGTCGGGATACATCATCGAATCGACAGATACGCTGTCCGCGCCCGGGAAGAAATAACTCACGTCGATCGGATCCAGTTCCTCGTCAATCTGCGACTCCAGCACCTCGATGGCACCGTTGGCTGATACATAGCCAGTTTCCTCCATGTTGCGGATGGCGATGTCGGGGCGGCACATGAAGTCGATGAAATACGTGGCGGCCTTGACGTTCCTGGCATATTTCGGAATCACCCAGCCGTCGAACCAGACGGTACTTCCCTCCTCCGGCACGATATAATCGAGCGAGACGCCCACTTCGGCGGCCTCG
>CAJONI010000027.1 GCA_905235995.1 uncultured Bacteroidales bacterium | reverse complement strand
TGTCAACATTAGACTTCCCGTATTTGCTGAAAATCTCTTGCTTCTTGTCTGCGTTCAAATACTCTGACATATTGCAAAAAATTGGTTAAGGGCTGCAAAGGTAAGGATATTTTTCGACTCTGCAACTTTTATTTTGCCAGGGCGCTGAGCTTTTCGCAAAGCTGGTCGAGGCTGGAGAGCAGTTCGGCACCGATGCGGTTGTACCAGGTGCGCTTCTTGACTTCCGGATCGGGATGGTTCACCTTGTCGATCAGGGTGTCGGCCAGGTCGCTCGCCTCGTTGATGAGAGCTTCAACCTTGGACATGTCTTTTTCAGGATGCAGCATGGCGAAAAGGAGGCAGTCCTCCACGAAGTCGCCGACCAGGAATTCGATATCCTTCTTGATATCACGAAGATTCATAATGCTAATGTTTTAATTTCGGTCGCAAAGATAAATATTTTTTCAATTACACCAACCCCGAGAAACCCATGAAGGCGAGCGCCATGATGCCGGCGGTCAGCAGGGCGATGGGAACACCCTTAAAGGCCTTGGGCACATTGCTCAGCTCCAGCTGCTCGCGGATGCCCGCGAACAGGATCAGCGCCAGGCCGTAGCCGATAGCCGTGGCGATGGCGAAGAGGATGGAGTGGCCCAGGCCCAGCATGTGGGCGCCGGCGCCGAAGTCATACTCGTTCGTAACGACTTGGATGGCAACGCCGAGCACTACGCAGTTGGTGGTGATCAGCGGCAGGAAGATGCCCAGCGCCTGATAGAGCGAGGGGCTGATCTTCTTGATGATGATCTCTACCATCTGCACCAGCGAGGCGATGACCAGGATGAAGCTCACGGTCTGCAGGAACTCGATGTGGAGCGGCACCAGCACATAGTACTGGAGCAGGTAGGTCACCAGCGTCGCGATGGCCATCACGAAGGTCACGGCGGCGGTCATGCCGGCGGCCGTACCCACTTTCTTGGACACGCCCAGGAACGGACAGACACCCAGGAACTGGCTCAGTACGACATTGTTGACAAATATCGCAGAGATGAAGATAAGCAGGATTTCCATCGTTTACGCGTTTTTGGTGATCTTTCTGAAAACTACCATGAGATAGGCCAGGACGATGAAGGCGCCCGGAGCCAGGACGAAGGCCAACATGCCGTCGCCCGCAAGGAACTTCCAGCCGAAGGCCGAGCCGCTTCCCAGGACCTCGCGCACCAGGCCTATGGCCGTCAGCGCAAGGGTGAAGCCCAGGCCTATGCCCACGCCGTCGAGGGCGGAGTCGCCCACGGAATTCTTGTTGGCGAAGGCCTCGGCGCGTCCGAGGATGATGCAGTTCACCACTATCAGCGGCAGGAAGATGCCCAGCGCGTCATAGAGCACGGGCACATAGGCCTGCAGCAGCAGCTGTACGATAGTCACGAACGAAGCTATCACCACTATGTACGAAGGTATGCGGACCTTGTCGGGAATGAAGCGGGCTATGGCCGAAATAGTGATGTTGGAAAGTATCAGCACGACCATCGTCGCCACGCCCATGCCCAGGCCGTTGATGGCCGAAGTGGTGGTGCCCAGGGTCGGGCACATGCCCAGCACGAGCACGAAGGTCGGATTGTTCTTGACGATGCCGTCGACAATCAGTTGGAGTTTACTGTTCTTGCTCATCGTCTTCGGTTTTTACGTTGTTCTTGAAAACCTCATAGGCGGCGTTGACGGCCTTGAGGAAGGCCCGGGAGGTGATGGTCGAAGCCGTGATGGCGTCGATCAGGCCTCCGTCCTTGCTGACGGTGAGGTTGTTGACCTCAGGGTTCTTGCCCTTCACCTGCTCGCGCGGGGGGCAGTTCTCGTCGACTATCTTCGCACCCAGGCCGGGGGTCTCGGAGTGCGAGACCACTGAGGTGTTGTAGACCGTGCCGTCGGGAGTGAAGCCCACCATGACCGTGAGCAGGCCGCCGAAGCCGCCGGTGCTCACCTTGATGGCGTAACCCACGGGCTCGCCTCCCATGGTCGCGGTATAGATCTCACCGCCATCGACTTTCTGCACGGCCTCGGAGGGCACGTTGTCGAAATCGGGAGTCACTGCGGCGATGGCCGCGTTGACCTTCTGCAGCTCGGAGGCCTCGATAGGGGCCTTCGTCACCGCGTAGACGGTTCCCAGCAGCGCCGAGCACACCAGGCAGATGACGCCGAGCGCGAGAACCATGTTTCCGAAAGTGGATTTTGCAGCCATTATTTCCTGACCTCCCCAAACCGGCGCGGTTTGCAATATTTGTTAAGCAAAGGTACGGTGCTGTTCATGATCAGGATGGCGAAGGAAACGCCTTCCGGATAGGAACCGAAGTAGCGGACGAACACCGTGATCAGGCCGATGCCCACGGCGAAGATTATCTGGCCCTTGGTGGTCATCGGCGAGGTGACGTAGTCGGTCGCCATGAATATCGAGCCCAGCAGCAGGCCGCCGGTGAAGATGTTGAACACGGGGCCGGTGAAATGCTCGGGATCCGCCAGGTGGAAGATGCCCGAGACCACTGCCACTGTGCAGATGATCGTGAGAGGGATGGTGGCCTTGATCACGCGGCGGCAGAGCAGGTAGATGAAGCCCAGGATCAGGGCCAGGGCCGAAAGCTCGCCCGTCGAACCTCCTGCGTGAAGGAAGAACTGCTGCGTGAAACCAAGGTCGTCGGCTTTCAGCTCCGAGAGCGTCGCACCGCTCTTCAGCCCTTCTTTGATTTCTCCCAGCGGAGTAGCGCCGGAGAACGCGTCGACCAGGCCGAACATCGAGCCGGCGTCGTCCCAGGTAGTCATGATGACAGGGAACGATACCAGCAGGAACACACGGCCCACCAGCGCGGGGTTGAAGATGTTCTGGCCCAGGCCGCCGAAGGTCATCTTGGCTATGCCTATGGCCACCACGGCGCCGATGACGGCGATCCACCACGGTGCTTCCGGGGGAAGGTTGAGGGCCAGCAGGCAGCCCGTTACCGCCGCCGAAAGGTCGCTCACGGTCACAGGGACCTTGAGCCAGTATTTCTGGATCAGGAATTCCAGCAGTATGCAAGACACCATGCTCACGCAGAGCAGCAGCACGACCGACCAGCCGCTGGCCAGGATTGACACCAGCGACATGGGCGCGAGGGCGATCAGCACATCGCGCATGATCGACCGGGTGCTCTCCGGGCCGTGGATATGGGGTGAAGGAGATATGATCTGTCTGTTCATCGTTCTACTGTTTTTTAGGTCTGCTGCGCAGGATCTTCAGGACCTCGGCCTTGGCGGGGCGTATCATGTCGAGAAGCGGGATTCCGGCAGGACAGGTGAAGCTGCAGCAGCCGCACTCGATGCAGTCGAAAACGCGCTCCTGCTCGAGTTCGTCGAAACGTCCGCCAGCGCGGGAGAGCTTGTTGAGAAGCCAGGGCTCCAGGCCCATGGGGCAGGCCGATGCGCACTTGGAGCAGCGGATGCAGGCACTCTCGGGACGGCGACGCGTCTCCTTTTCGGTCAGCACGAGTATCGCGCCGTTGGCCTTGACGGTCGCGGCGTCGAGGTTCGCAACCGCGCGGCCCATCATCGGACCTCCGCTTATCACCTTGGCTGCGTCGGCGGGCAGTCCGCCGGCCACCTCCAGAATCTTCGACATCGGAGTGCCGATGCGCACCTTGTAGTTGTGCTGGACGGGCATGCATCTGCCCGTTACGGTTATCACATTGTCTATCAGGGGTCTGTTCTTCTGCACGGCCTCATAGACGGCAAGCGCCGTACCAACGTTCTGGACCACCGCGCCCGTGTCGATGGGCAGGGCCCCGGAGGGCACCTGGCGGCGGATGACCGCGTCGATGAGCTGTTTCTCACCGCCCTGCGGGTAGCGCTTCTTCAGCGTCACTATCTCCACCTGGGAATAGGCCGCGGCAGCTTTCGTCATGGCGGCGATGGCCGCGGGCTTGTTCTCCTCGATGCCTACATAGCAGCGGTCGACGCCCAGGGCCTTCATCATGATCACGCCGCCGAGCAGTATCTCCTCGGGACGCTCCTGCATGATGCGGTCGTCGCTCGTGAGGTAGGGTTCGCACTCAGTGCCATTGAGTATCACGCACTCGGCCTTCTTGTCCTTGGGAGGGGCGAGTTTCACATGGGTGGGGAACGAAGCGCCGCCCAGGCCCACCACGCCGGCCTTCTTGACTTTTTCTACTATCTCTTCCGGTGTCCAGGGTATGTCGCGTATGATGTCGGGAGTGGTGTCGATGCCTTCGGCCCATTCGTCGCCTTCGACGGCGATCTCGACATGCGGGACCATGTTGCCTGCAATGTCGGCCCTGGGCTCTACCTTCTTCACCGTACCGGAAACCGGGGAATGCACGAAACCGGAGATGAAACCTGCCGGCTCTGCGATCACCTGGCCGGCCTTCACCGTGTCGCCCACCGCCACGACGGGAGTGGCCGGTGCGCCCAGATGCTGCGCCATGGAGACGTAGACCGTCTCGACGGGCGGGAAGATCTCGGTCGCAGCCCCTGCGGAGATCTTGTTGTCGTGGGGATGGACCCCGCCGATCCTAAACGTTTTCTTCATGGGGTTTTTCTACGGGTTTAGGTTCAACCTTGGGTGGCTTCGGAGGGAAATTGACCTCGTGGATGGCGTGTGTCGGGCACTCCTCTACGCATTTGCGGCACATCTTGCACTTGGTGAAGTCGATGTAAGCCACGTTGTTTTCGACCGTGATGGCCCCGAACGCGCAGACCTTGGCGCATTTTCCGCAGCCTATGCAGCCCACGCTGCAGGCCTTGCGGGTAATGGCGCCCTTGTCCCTGTTGATGCAGGACACGAAAACGCGGCGGTTCTTGAATCCCTTGGCGCGGAGCTCCAGGATGCCCTTGGGGCAGGCCTTCACGCAGGAGCCGCAGGCCGTGCACTTGTCTTCGTTCACTTCGGCTATGCCGGTGGTCGGGTTGACGTGGATCGCGTCGAACTGGCAGGCGGCCTCGCAGTCGCCCTTGCCGAGGCAGCCGTAGCGGCAGCCGGTGTCGCCCGAGTAGAGGGCCGCCATCACCTTGCAGGAGGCGTAGCCGTCGTACTCGTTGGTGCGGGCACGGTTGGCCAGGCTTCCGTTGCAGCGCATGGCCGCCACCATCGGGGCCTTCTCCTCAACGGCGCGGCCCAGGGCCTCTGCGACCTTGGACATGACCGGGTTGCCGCCCACGGGGCAGAAGAACCCGTCCATGCCGTCGGCCTTCACCACGCCTTCCGCGAAGGCATGGCAGCCGGCCTTGCCGCAACCGCCGCAGTTCGCTCCGGGAAGGATGGACTCCACGACTGCGATGCGCGGGTCTTCCTCAACCTTGAACTTCTGCGCCACGATGTAGAGCACGACAGCGAAGAGCAAGCCGATGGCTACAAGTGTTGCAATTGTAAAAAGAACAGTTCCCGTCATTTAGCTTGTTTTTCGATTGAAAAGATGAATATTCTTGAAATCTTGTTTCTGAAAAGCCACACTCCGAAATAGTAAACCGCCACTATGCCCAGCGTGCCCAGGCCCATGACCAGTTCTCCCGCCTTGCAGAGATGGAAGACGAGGATGGAGGCCAGTAGCACGATGAGGGGGATGACGTAGGCCAGCCATATGGCCTGGAGTCCCATGGAGGGGCTCATGACCACGTTCACTTTCTCGCCCACCTGGTAATCTTCGGACAGGGTGGTGATGTCCTGCGCCACCTCGACCACCTTCACGGCCTCGTCGGAGGCGCCGCAGACGCCCTTTGCGTGGCAGGCCGCGCAGGCCGACTTGCTCAGCAGTTCCACCGATATGTAGTCCTTGTCGACCGCGACCACGGTCCCGTCGTGTTCTATTCTTTCTTTTGCCATATCATTCCGACACCAAGGTCTGTCAGATGTCGAATTCTTCTCCCGCAGGGAAGGAATTCATGCGGGACTGGGTATAGGAAGCCAATTCGGGCTTTTCGTAGGGCATGTCGTTGTAGTCGACGAACTTCACCTCGGCGGAGAGGAAGCGCATCTTCACGTCGCAAACCTCGCCGTTGCGGTGCTTGGCGATGATAAGGTCGGTCTCGCCGGGGAAACCGCCCTCGTCCTGCACGCCCACGAATTCCGGACGGTGGATGAACATCACTATGTCGGCGTCCTGCTCGATTGCGCCCGATTCGCGCAGGTCGCTCAGCTGCGGGCGCTTGTTGCCGCCGCGGGTCTCCACGGAGCGGTTGAGCTGGCTCAGGGCTATGATAGGGACATTGAGCTCTTTGGCGATGGCCTTGAGTGAACGGGAGATGGCGGCCACCTCCTGCTCGCGCATGCCCTTGAGTTCCGGCGGTCCGGTCATCAGCTGCAGGTAGTCGATGATGATGAGCTTCACATGCTGCTTGTTGACCAGCCTGCGGGCTTTCGAGCGGAATTCGTAGATGGAGAGCGACGGGGTGTCGTCGATCCAGAGCGGGGCGCGGGAGAGATTGTTGAGGCCGTCTTCCAGCTGCTTCCACTCGCCCTGCGACATCTTGCGGGCGCCGCGGAGCTTGTCGGAGGAAAGTCCTGTCTCGCTGATCATTATACGGGTCACGAGCTGTGTGTCCGGCATCTCAAGCGAGAAGAAGGCCACGGGAATGTGGTGGTCGACCACCATGTTGCGGGCCATGGTCAGAACGAAGGCCGTCTTACCTACCGACGGACGGGCCGCCAGGATGATCAGGTCGGCCGCCTGCCAGCCGAAGGTCACGCGGTCGATGCCGGTGTAGCCGGAAGGCACGCCGCTCAGTCCGTCCTCGCGCTTCTGGTTGGTCTGGATCTGCTCCATGGCCCGGTTGATGACCGAGGCTATTGGCTTGGTCTCGCTGCGCACGTTGCGCTGGGCGAGGGTGAAGACCTTCTCCTCAGCGGTGTCGATCAGGTCGTCGACGGGGAGGGAATCGTCGAAGGCGGCTTTCTGCACGTCATAGGAGATGGCTATCAGCTCACGCTGCAGGTATTTCTGCAGCAGCACCTTCGTGTGGTACTCCACATGGGCCGCGGCGCCGATCTTGGTGGAGAGCTGGCTCAGGTAGGCCATTCCTCCCACCTCGTCCAGCTCGCCCCTCTTGGCCAGCTCGTCCGACACCGAGAAGATGTCAACGGGGTCGTTGCGGCTGGAGAGGACCGTGATCGCGGAGAAGATTTTCTGGTGTATGTCCTTGTAGAAACAGTCGGCCTGAAGCTGGTCCAGGACGTCGGGAACGACCTCCGGTTCCAGCAGCAAAGCGCCCAGCACAGCCTCTTCGATGTCGAGGGCCTGAGGCGGTTTGCGACCGCCGAAATCCTCGGCGATCGCATCCAGGTTCACGCGTTGCGGGCGTTTCTCGTTCCGGGCCATGGCGGAGCGGCTTTAGTTCTCCTTGCTTTCGCTGTCGAACGCAGAGCTGACCAGGATACGCCCGCAGTATTCGCAGACGATGATCTTCTTGCTCTCCGCGATGTCGAGACGGCGCTGGGGCGGTATCTTGTTGAAGCATCCGCCGCAGGCGTCACGCTGGACGGTGACCACGGCAAGCTTGTTGTGGGCATTGGAGCGCACTTTGGTGTAGGCCACCAGCATACGTTCGTCGATCTGGTTTACGAGAGCCTCGCGCTCCTTGAGCAGGGCTTCCTCTTCCTTGGCGGTCTCCTCGACGATGGTGTCGAGTTCCTTCTTCTTCTCCACCAGGTCGGCTTCACGGTGGGCCAGGTCGGCCTGGGCCTGCTCGATGATCGCTTTCTTCTCCTCGATGAGGCCTTCGTTCTCGACGATCTTCTTGTTGGCCGCCATCTGTTCGAGCTCCTGGTATTCGATTTCCTTGGAGATGGATTCGTACTCGCGGTTGTTCTTCACGTTGTCGCGCTGGGCGTCATACTTGGCAATCAGGTGCTTGCTTTCCTCGATGACATGCTTGTGCCCGGCATTGGCCTTCTCGATCTCCTTGATCTCGGCCCGAGTGTTCGCAATGCGGGTCTGGAGGCCAGCGATCTCGTCTTCCAGGTCCTGGACCTCGAGAGGCAGCTCTCCGCGCAGGAGATAGATCTTGTCGATCCGGGTGTCGGTCTGCTGGATACGGTAAAGGGTATGCAGCTTCTGCTCCATGGCGATGGAGTCGGTGTCCGCCATGTTTTTCTGCAGGGAGACGAAGGTCTCGCGCTGGTCGATCGGGGTGACAATCTTGTTTACCTTCTTTTTTGTAGCCATAGCTTGTTCTGCTATAAATAGTGTATGGGGTTGTTGTTTTCTTGCGTTGTCGTGCAAACCGCAAAGGTAGGCAATTTTTTCTGAAGTACCGAAACGAACTGCGAGACAATCTCCCGCTCGCTCTCCCAATGTCCGATGTCGGCTATCATATGGCCCTCTGGGACGAAGAAATGGTGGTACGACACGTCGGCGGTCACGAAGGCGTCGGCGCCTGCACGGAAGGCGGAATCGGCGAACGAGGAGCCGGAGCCGCAGCTGGTGGCGACGCAGCACACCCTCTCCACGGGCCTGCTGCAGCGCAGCACCTTGAGGGAGAAGCGCTCCTTGAGCATCGAACAGAATTCCTGGCCTCCCATCGGATTGGCGAGCCTGCCGATGAAAGCGAGGTTCGTCTCGTCGAGCGGACGGGGTTCGACCATCCCGAGGCGTGCCGCCATAAGAGCGTTGACCCCGCCCTCCGCCTTGTCGGCGTTGGTGTGGGCTGCGTAGACCACGATGTCGTTTTTGACTGCCAGCGTCACGGCCTCGCCTACGGGGTCGCGGGGATCAATGCGTTTCAGGCCGTCGAAGATCAGCGGATGGTGGGTCACGACCATGCCCGCTCCCACGCGGACAGCCTCGCGCAGCAGTTCAGCAGTGCAGTCGAAGCCCACGAGCACGCGGCTCACTTCTGCTTCGGGGCTGCCTATGCATATACCGGCGTTGTCCCAGGGCTCCTGGGTGCCGAGGGGCGCGAAGTCCTCGAGCGCCGCGGCTATTTCCTTGGCTTTCATCATATGGTGTCGTAAAGTTCGGAGAGTTGGGCGCGGATGTCGCGCAGCTTGTCGTAGATGCGGCTCCTGCGGGCCACCTCGTCGCCGTTTTCGGCAAGACGGCGGGCGATGCCGTCGAGAGTCAGACCCTCGACGCGGGAGAGGTAGTGCACGCTGCGCAGCACCTCCACGTCTTCCGGACGGAAGAGCCTGTTGCCCTTGGCGTTACGTTCGGGTTTAAGGTAGCGCGGGAAGGTGTCCGACCAGAAACGGACCGTGGAGACCTCCTCGCCGAGCATCTCCGCCACTTCCCCGATTTTATAGTAGATTCTTTCCATGGGTCAATCCAGGCTCTGCCCTGTGGTCAGGGCTATTATCGTCATGTCGTGGTAGGTCACGGGGTCGAGCTCCGCGAAGAAATAGTGCACGGGGTCGAGGCAGCGGCCGTCGTGGCGCACCTCGTAGTGCAGGCAGGGGGCGAAACAGGTTCCGGTCTGGCCCACAGTGCCCAGGGCCGTACCCTGGCGTACTGTCTGCCCCTGCGACACGCGAATCGCGTCGAGGTGGGCGTAGACGGTCTGGAAGCCGTCGCCGTGGTCGACGAACACCTGGTTGCCCATGCCCTTTTTGCTGTGGACCACCTGGCTTACCCGGCCGTCGGCCGTGCAGCGGACCGTCGTCCCCACCGTCGCCACGAGGTCGATGCCCTCATGGTCGCGTATGCTCTTGAAGAACGGACTCACCTTCTTGCCCACCGACGCTCCGGTCTGGACCGGGGAGAAGGGCTTCACCGGCACTATCGAAGGGATGGTGGTAAGCGGCTGGTCCTTCATCTTCAGCAGGGTGTCGATGTCGACAAGGGTGGCTGTCACCTGGGTGGCCCGCGATTCGAGCCGTCCCAGCAGGGCCAGGGCGTCCCACACCAGGTCGTCCTCGGCGACGGACTCCAGGTCGCTGCGGCGCAGCAGGGTGTCGAGTTCCTCGGTTATATAGCTGGGCGGGTCGGTCTCGAAGAGGTCGTTGTAGATCTCGCGGTCTCGGAGGCGCAGGTGCCCCAGCGTGCCGTCTATCAGGTCGACCTGACGGGAAAGCTCACCGTAGGTCGATACGAGCTGTTCATTCTCATATTCGAGGCGCTGCTCACGGTCGGTGCTGTAGACCAGGGCGAAGATAAGGTAGAAGGCAAGGCCGCACAGCAGGGCCGACGTGCCGTAGCGCAGGAAAGCGCGGAGCAGGCTGCCCAAGGTGGTGCGCTTCGGGGTGAAGGCGCCCGCCTTCTTGTCGAATACGAATTTCTTAGCCATTGTTCACCAGTTTTTCGTATTCATCCGACGTCAGGTCGGGGTTGAGGAAGTTCCAGGGATTGATCTGCCTTCCGCGATATATGACCTCGTAATGGAGGTGGGGGCCTGTCGAGAGGCCGGTATTGCCAAGGGTGCCGATCTGGTCGCCGCGGATGACCACCTGCCCTGCGACCACCTTGATCTCACGAAGGTGGGCGTAGCGGGTCTTGTAGCCGAAGCCGTGGTCGATGACGACCATGTTGCCGTAGCCCGAGAAGTTTATCTGGGTCGACTCCACCACTCCGTCGCCTGTGGCGCGGACAGGGATGCCGGTATTGCCGGCGAAATCGATGCCTTCGTGGTAGATCACAGCCTTGTGTATGGGATGGAAGCGTGCTCCGAAGGCGCTGGTGATGTGTACGGACGCCGGGTTGACAGGGTAGATCGAAGGGATGCAGGAAGCCATGTCGCCGGCCCTCACCGAATATACCTTCACCTGGTCGAAAGAGAGGCTCTGGACATATGCCTCACGGGTCAGCCTGTCCACTCCGCGCGAAGCGTCGTCGAGCAGGACCTTGTGGTCAAGGCCGAGCCAGCGCTGATTCCGGGCCTCGTCGTCCACTATCATCGTGCGCGACTCGTCGGAGATCTCGGGAAGGCCGAACACCGGACGGTAGACCAGGTTGTCGCGCATGGCGTATTCGCGGAGCTCCTCCTGCTGTGCGTCCATCCTCAGCCCCAGCATCTTCACCTGGTCGGCCAGGGCCCGCCCCCTGCGCTGAAGCAGCAGAGCCTTGGGCGTGTCGTAGCCCAGCTCCTGGGTGAACACGAAAAAGTAGAGCAGGAAACAGCCGAGTCCCGCCAGGAGGATGAAGCCGGTCTGGTAAAAGGCGGAGCGGGTCGACCGTCGGTCGACCTCGTAGGAATTCGTGGATTCGTTGAAAACGTATCTTTTCAGGTCAGGCATCCGCCCATATAATTTTACAGAGGTATATTTTGCAAAAATAGGGAAAATACCCGGAAAAAGACTATTTTTGCGCCAAAATAATAAGGAATTGCGACCTATGACAGTCAAGGAGATCAGAAAGACATTCACGGATTTCTTCGCATCCAAGGGACACACCGTCGTCCCCTCCGCCCCCATGGTGGTCAAGAACGACCCGACGCTGATGTTTACCAACGCCGGAATGAACCAGTTCAAGGACATCTTCCTGGGCAACGCCCCGGCGGTTTCAAAAAGGGTGGCGGACAGCCAGAAGTGCCTGCGCGTAAGCGGCAAGCACAACGACCTCGAAGAAGTCGGACACGATACCTACCACCACACCATGTTCGAGATGCTCGGCAACTGGAGCTTCGGTGACTACTTCAAGAAAGAGGCCATCGATTGGGCCTGGGAACTTCTCACCGAAGTCTACAAGCTCCCTGTCGACAGGCTCTACGCCACGGTATTCGAAGGCTATGCGCCGGACGGCCTGGAAGCCGACGACGAAGCCCGCGGCTACTGGCTGAAGCACCTTCCCGCCGACCGCATCCTCCCCGGCAACAAGCACGACAACTTCTGGGAGATGGGCGACACCGGCCCCTGCGGCCCCTGCAGCGAGATCCACATCGACCTGCGCGACGAAGCTGAGCGCGCCGACGTCCCGGGCGAGAAGATGGTCAACCAGGGCCACCCCCTGGTCATCGAAATATGGAACCTGGTGTTCATGCAGTTCAACCGCAAGGCCGACGGCTCGCTGGAGCCCCTGCCCCAGCGGCACGTCGACACCGGCATGGGCCTGGAGCGTCTCTGCATGGCCATCCAGGGCAAGAAGAGCAACTACGACACCGATGTGTTCACCGGAATGATCGACGCCATATCCAAGCTCTGCGGAAAGAAGTACGAGCCCACGACCCAGGTGGGAGTGGCCATGCGCGTGATCGCCGACCACATCCGCGCCATCAGCTTCTCCATCACCGACGGACAGCTCCCCAGCAACGTGAAGGCCGGCTACGTGATACGCCGCATCCTTCGCCGGGCAGTGCGCTACGGCTACACCTTCCTCGACCTGAAGGAGCCCTTCCTCTGCCGACTCGTGCCGCAGCTCATATCCGACATGGGCGAGGCCTATCCCGAACTCGTGGCGCAGCAACGCCTGGTCGAGAAGGTCATCAAAGAAGAAGAGGAAGCATTCCTCCGCACTCTCGACAAGGGCATCAGGCTCATGGACAACATTATGGACAAAAAACGCGAGGCGAAGGTCCTGGGCGGCATCGAAGCCTTCACCCTCTACGACACCTTCGGTTTCCCCATCGACCTGACGGAACTCATCGCCACCGAGCACGGATTCAAGGTCGACATGGAAGGCTTCAAGGTGGAGCTCAGCAAGCAGAAGGAGCGCGCCAGGGGCGCATCGGCAGTGGAGAGCGGCGACTGGGTGGAACTTCATCCCTTCACTTCATGCGAGTTCGTGGGCTACGACACCCTCAGTTGTGAAGCCACCCTGATGAAATACCGCACCGTGAAGACCAAGAGCCGCGAGGTGGTCCAGCTCGTGTTCGACCGCACCCCGTTCTATGGGGAGATGGGCGGACAGGTGGGCGACAGCGGCATCGCCATCTCCGCCAAGGGCGAAAGCCTCAACATCCAGAACACCATCAAGGAGAACAACCTTACCATCCATGTCGTCAGCCACGTCCCGGTCGACCTCGACTCCGTTTACACCCTCAAGGTCGACGGCGTGCGCAGGAAGAAGATCTCCAACAACCATACCTGCACCCACCTGCTCCACCAGGCCCTCCGCGAGATACTCGGCACCCACGTCGAGCAGAAGGGCTCCTACGTGAGCGACCAGTATTTCAGGTTCGACTTCTCGCATTTCGAGAAGTTGAGCGAAGACACGATCGACACCGTGGAGCGCCGTGTAAACGAACTCATACGTGAAAACTTCCCCCTCGTGGAGAATCGCGAGGCCACGATGGATGAGGCCCGCTCGGAAGGAGCTATGGCCCTCTTCGGCGAGAAATACGGCGACAAGGTGAGGGTCGTCCGCTTCGGCGACAGCGTCGAACTCTGTGGCGGCTGCCACACCCGCGCCACCGGCACCATAGGCCTGTTCAAGATCACCTCCGAATCGGCGATAGCCGCGGGCGTCAGGCGCATCGAAGCCGTCACGGGCCTGGACGCCGAGATTGTGATCGACACCATGGAGAACACCCTCCGCGCCCTGAAGGCCATGTTCAACAACGTGCCCGACCTGGCAGGCGCCATCCACAAGATGCTCTCCGAAAACGACGACTACAAGAAGAAGATGGAAGAAGTAATGCGCGAGCGCACGGTCCGTCTCAAGAAGGACCTCCTCGGCAAGTCCCGCGACATGCATGGACGCCAGGTGATCGTCGTCGACTACTTCATCGACCAGCAGATGCTCCGCGGCGCGGCGCTCATGCTCTACGCCGAACAGGAGAACCTGGTGCTGGCCGCCGCCTACGAGGTGGCCGACAAGCCTCAGTTGCTGCTCATGTATTCGCACGACCTCGTGGAAGCCGGCATGGATGCCCAGGCCGATATCAGGGAAGCCGCACGCTTCATCCAGGGCGGCGGCGGCGGACAGAAGGGCCTCGCCACTGCGGGTGGCAAGAATCTTGCTGGACTAGACGACGCACTTGAAAAAATGCTGTCCCTGGCCATCTACTAAGTCCCATCCGCTTTGAAGAAACTCGACCTCTACCTGATTAAGAAGTTCATCGGCCCCTTCGTGGTGGTCTTCCTGATCGTGGTATTCTCGCTTTCGCTCCAGTTCGTCTGGCAGCTCATCAACGAGCTGGCGGGAAAGGGGTTGAGTGTGGGCGTAATCTTTGAATTCATGGGCTGGGCGGCCTGTACGCTGCTCCCCGACGAGATTCCGCTGGCCACCTTGCTGGCAGCCATCATGACCATGGGAGACCTGGGCGAGCGCAACGAACTGCTGGCCATGAAGGCCGCAGGCATTTCCCTCGCGCGCATTCTCCTGCCCCTGGCCATAATCTCCGTCGGCATCTCTGTCGGCGCCTTCTTCGTGGCCGACAGGCTCGTGCCGCTGGCATGGAACAAGGTCTACACCCTGAGGTCGGACATCTCCAGGACCCGCGACGAGATCAAGATTCCCACCGGTATCTTCTACAACGGCATCGAAGGCTATATTCTCCGTGTCGGGGAGCGCAACGACGATACGGGCATGCTCTACGACCTTGTGATCTACGACCATACCTCGAATTCCGGCAACACCAGCATGACGGTGGCCGACAGCGGCAGGATCGAGATCACGCCCGACAAGCAGAACCTCATCTTCAACCTCTACAGCGGCTGCTCCTACAGCGAGAACAACAACATGAACTACCGCGACACGACCCTTGAGTTGGGCCGTGTGAGGTTCGACGAGCAGCAGCTGATCATCGCACTCGACAACTACCAGTTCCAGCGCTCGGAGAAGGACAGCTACGGCGACGAACTCAAATCGCTGAGTCTGGAACGGCTGACCGCTAACCGCGATTCCCTGGCCGGCAGGCTCGACACCCTCGTGAGGATGCAGTACCCCCGCTTCGCCGGCACCATGGGCATGGGCTATCTCTACCAGCTCGACACGCTCAAGACCGACGCCGACTTCAAGGGCAACCTCGACCCCGACTCGATCCTGGCCCGACTCACACCCCTCGACCTCTCGAGGGCCGCACGGAACGCGCTGGAAAAGAGCGTCAACGGTCAGGAGCAGGTCAAGAACTTCGCCCGCGAATCCTCGTTCGACATCGGCCGCATCAGGAAGATCGACGTGGAGAGGATACTGAAGTTCACCCTTTCGCTGGCATGCCTGCTGTTCTTCTTCATCGGAGCCCCGCTAGGAGCCATCATCCGCAAGGGAGGCTTCGGCACACCGGTCATTATCTCTATCTTCATCTATCTGATCTACTATATCATCAGCATCACGGGACGACGCCTGGCCGCGAAGAGCGGCACTCTCACTCCCCTGGAAGGCACCCTCATCTCCACCGTGATCCTGCTGCCCATAGCCATATTTCTCACCCGCAAGTCCACCCAGGACGCCAACCTTTTCAACCTCGACGTTGTCAAGGATTTCTTCAGGACCATTGGAAAATGGATTGCGAAGAGATACCACCGGTTCATCAACCTGTTCCGCAAGGGCGGCGGCCGCATCCGCATCGTCTTCATGGGCACACCCGAATTTGCCGTGGCTTCGCTCGACAAGCTGGTGGGTGCGGGCTACGACGTGGTCGGAGTGGTGACTGCCGTCGACAAGGCTTCCGGCCGTGGGCTGACCCTGCACCAGAGCGCGGTGAAGCAGTACGCAGCGGAGCACGGGATCCCGGTGCTGCAGCCCGAAAAGCTCCGCGACCCCGAATTCCTGCAGCAGCTGGCCGCACTGAAAGCCAACCTGTTCGTTGTAGTGGCCTTCCGCATGCTGCCGGCCGAGGTATGGCAGATGCCCGCTCTGGGCACCTTCAACCTCCACGCCTCGCTGCTGCCCCAGTACCGCGGCGCCGCTCCCATCAACTGGGCCATCATCAATGGCGAGAAGTTCACCGGCGTGACCACCTTCCTGCTCGACGAGCAGATCGATACCGGCAAGATAATCTTCCAGGAGTCGTGCGCCATCGAGGATTACGACGACGCCGGCTCGCTGCACGACAGACTCATGGGCATGGGCGCAGAGCTGGTGCTCAAGACGGTCGATGCGATGGAGAACCATCGCATCAAACCCTACGAGCAGACCCTCGGCTTCAACAAGACCCTGCATCCTGCACCCAAGCTCAACCGCGACAACTGTCACATCGACTGGACCCGGTCCGCCCGCAGGGTCAGTCTTCTCATCCGGGGCCTCAGCCCCTACCCGGCCGCCTGGACAACCCTCGTGGGAGAGGACGGCACCGAACTGGGAGTCAAGATCTTCGACGCCTACGCCATACCCTGTGCCGACGACGATCCGCGCCCTGTGGGGCACGTGTCGACCGACGGAAAGAGCTTCCTCGAGGTACGCTGCGGCGAGAACGCGCTGCGCATCCTCAACCTGCAGCTTTCCGGCAAGAAGCGGATGGACACCGCCGACTTCCTCCGCGGCTTCCGTTCCGCCGACGGCAGTCATTTCGAATAGACAACGGATACATTTTTTTATTAAATTTGTATCGGTTTATCAGGAACACATGAAACGCATACTTGTAGTCGGAGCGGGCGGACAGATAGGTACCGAATTGGTCCCCTATCTGCAGCATATCTATGGAGAAGACAACGTCATAGCGGCAGACCTTAAAGACGAGCTGGTCGAAAAGCTGGGCCGGACTGCCATCGCCGAAAAGCTGGACGTCCTCGATTTCAAGGCCTTCGACGCCCTGGTCGCCAAATACAAGGTCGACGCCATCTACAACCTCGTGGCCCTGCTCAGCGCCAAGGGCGAGCACATGCCCGGAGTGGCCTGGCACCTCAACATCACGGCCCTGATCAACGCCCTCAACATCGCACAGGCCCACAAGTGCTCCATCTTCACCCCGAGCTCCATCGGAGCCTTCGGCCCCAGCACCCCGCACGACGACACCCCGCAGGACACGATCATGCGCCCCAACACCATCTACGGCATCTGCAAGGTGACGGGCGAGCTCCTGAGCGACTACCACTACGAGCGCTTCGGCGTCGATGCCCGCAGCGTCCGCTTCCCGGGCATCATCTCCAACGGAGCCCTCCCCGGCGGCGGGACGACCGACTACGCGGTGGAGGTGTTCTACGAAATCCTCAAGCCGGGGCACCACTACACCTGCGAAGTGCCTGAAGACAGCTACATGGACATGATGTACATGCCCGACGCCCTCCGCGCCGCAGTGGAGGTCATGGAGGCCGACCCCCGGAAGCTCGTCCATCGCAACAGCTTCAACATCGCAAGCATGAGCTTCTGCCCCCGCGAACTCTTCGAGGTCATAAAGAAGAGGATTCCCGACGCCACCTTCGACTACAAGGTCGACCCTGTGAAGGCCGCCATAGCCGACTCCTGGCCCAACAAGATGGACGACAGCTGCGCCCGCGAGGAGTGGGGCTGGAAGCCGGAGTGGGACATCGACGCGATGGTCGACGACATGCTAATGGTGATCGGCAAAAAACAGCAGGACGCCGCACGGGTGTGACAGCGTCAGCGTGAATTCCGAGGAAAGAGCCTCGTTGAGCGAGGCTTTCCAGAGGGAATCGAAACGGACATCACCGGTCGGGAACTTCAGCCCGGCCGATTTTATTTTCAGGGAGTTGTCGAAAGCGAAGATCGACACCTGCTGCCCGGGATCCGCGGCCAGGGTCGCCGTGTCGAGGATGACGGAGAACCGGCCATGGTCGGTCAGCATCTCCACGGGACACGGGGCCTGCCTCACATAGTCAATCAGCAGCGACACGTTGCCCAGGGTATGGTCTTCCCGCCGTCCCGTCGCCCCGAGGATCGTGATGTGCGAGGGCGACAGCGTGAGGGCAAGGTTGAAGGCCTTGGTCAGGTCGTTGTTCTCCTGGTTGCCGTCGCTTACAAGCTTGTCCGCATAGCGTTCGCGGAATCCAGGGGAGATCGAATCGAAGTCGCCGGTTATGTAGTCGGGCTCGATGCCGAAGGCCACGAGCTCCTCCGCCGCAGAATCGCAGCAGATACGCACGTCGGCCCCCCGAAGTGCTTTCAGAGGCGCTTCGGCCCTGGGAAAATCTCCCGCAGCAAGTATGACTATATCCTTCAAGACCCGGCCTCAGGGTTGTGCTGATACTGGAACAATAATGCAAACATTATTCCGACAATCAGGGCGAAGGCGGCGAAGATGTACCAGGCCAGCGACCAGCCGGCCATCAGGTCGTCGAAGCCGACACGGCCACCAGTGCAGCGGTTGACCACCGCCTGCGCGCAGAAGGAACCGACAGTCGCGCCGAGGCCGTTGGTCATCATCATGAAGACGCCCTGGGCGCTGGAGCGTATGCTCTCGTCGGTGTTCTTGTCGACGTAGAGAGAGCCGCTGATGTTGAAGAAGTCGAAGGCCACGCCGTAGACCAGCATCGAGAGGATGAACAGCACCAGGCCGAAGCCGCTGGGACTGCCCGCTCCGAGGAACGCGAAGCGGAGGAACCAGGCCAGGAAGGAGATGAGCATGACCTTCTTTATGCCGTATCTCTTCAGGAAGAAAGGAATCAGCAGGATGCAGAGCGTCTCCGACACCTGCGAGATCGACGAAAGGAACACGTTGTGCTTCACGGCAAAGGCGTTGGCGTATTCAGGAGAGTTACCGAAGGCACCGAGGTAGGGAGCCGCGAAGCCGTTGGTCACCTGCAGGCACATGCCCAGCAGGAACGAGAAGATGAAGAACACGCACATGTTCCTGTCCTTGAACAGGGTGAATGCCCTCAGGCCGAAAACGTCGACAAAAGACGAAGATTTCTTCTCCCGGTTCACCGGGCAGTCGGGCAGGGTGAAGGCATATACGGCCAGGATGATGCCCCAAGCCGCCGACACGAAGAGCTGGTTGTAGTTTTCCTTGAACCCCGTGAAATTGACTATCCACATCGAGAGGATGAAACCGATGGTTCCGAAAACCCGGATGGGCGGATAATCCTTGACTGTATCCATCCCGGCCTTGGTCAGTGCGTTGTAGGACACAGAGTTGCCAAGGGCGATGGTCGGCATGAAGAAGGCGACCGCCAGGACGTACCAGTGGAATATCTGTCCGAAGGTGATGTCGGCGCCGTATTTCATGCCCATGAAACCGGCCATGGCCATGAAGATGGCTGAGAGGCCGTGGCAGATGCCGAGGAGTTTCTGTGCGGGAATCCATCTGTCGGCGACTATTCCCATCAGCGCGGGCATGAAGAGGGAGATGATGCCCTGGACGGCGAAGAAGTGGCCGATCTTGTCGCCCATCCCGACGTTGAGCAGGTAGATGCCCAGGGACGTGAGGTATGCTCCCCAGACCGCGAAGATCAGGAAGTTCATCACGATCAGCCGGAGCTTGAGGTTCTGTTTGGAATCCATAGGTTATAAGGTTAAGGTTTATTTCGGTGCGATGTGGTAGAGCACTGCTGCTATCAGTGCGAAGACTATGTTCGGTATCCACATGGCCAGGGCCGGGGATGAGACGATGTCCTTGAGCACGAACATCTGGCTGAAGCGCATGAACAGGATGTATGAGAAACTGAGAGCCAGGCCTATGCCTATGTTGAGGCCGAGGCCGCCGCGTTTCTTCCTCGAGGAGAGCGACACGGCGATGACCGTGAGCACGAATGCGGAGAACGGCATAGCGATGCGGTTGTGCTTCTCGATCTGCGACACCTTGATCTGGGCGTCGCCGCGCATGTCCTGCACCGCGATCAGCTCGTTGAGGTCTTTTTCCGAAAGGTATTCAGGGGTGTTCTTCCTCCGGTAGAAGTCTTCGATGGTAAGGCTGATGACAGTGTCGAGCTGCTTTCCCGTACGGACCATCTCCGACTCGCCGTAGAAGTCGCGGATGAAATAATTCTTCAGCCGCCAGCCCAGGAAAGTGGTGTCCCAGGCGGCAGATTCCGCCGAGAGCTTCGACACGAGTTTCTTGTCTTCGAAGCGCTCGAGGGTGAAGCGGTAGGCGGTGTTGGCCCAGCGGCTGAACTGCTCCACATACACGAACTCTCCGGGCGAGAGCTGGTAGTGGATGTCGCGCATGTTGTCGGCGGCTATCATCTGGGTCTTGATGTACTTGTTCTCGAAGTCCAGCCTTTTCTGGTTCGCGGGTGGGATGATGTAGAGGCCGAGCACCAGCGAGAGGGCGCAGATGACCCCGGCGGAGAACATGTAGGGTGCCATGAGCCTGCGGAAGCTCACGCCGCCCGCGAGCATGGCTATTATTTCGCTGTTCTGGGCGAGCTTCGAGGTGAAGAATATGGCCGAGATGAACACGAACAGCGGGCTGAAGCTGTTGACTATCCAGGGGATGAAGCCGAAGTAGTAGTCGAAGACTATCTCATTGAGAGGCACGTCTTTCTCGACGAACTTGTCGATTTTCTGGCTCAGGTCGAAAATCACCACTATGACCACGGCGATAAGTATCGTGAAGATGAAGGTTCCGAGGAACTTACCCACGATATAGCGGTCGAGTATTTTGGTGCGGGGCAGAGCCATGCGTCAGATCCGGGTGTCTAGTTTTCGTACCATGGCTTCCTTCCAGGGGCCGAAGTCGCCCGCCTCGATATGGGCGCGGGCCTCGGCGACCAGGTGCAGGTAGAAGGCCAGGTTGTGCTGGCTGGCGATCTGGGCTGCGAGCATCTCTCCGGCGACGAAGAGGTGCCTCAGGTAGGCCTTGGTGTAGGCATGGTCTACAAAAGACGTTCCATTGGGGTCGAGCGGGGAGAAATCGTCGGCCCACTTCTTATTTCTGATGTGGATTATGCCTTCGCTGGTGAAGAGCATGGCGTTGCGGCCGTTGCGCGTGGGCATCACGCAGTCGAACATGTCGACTCCGCGGGCTATGCCCTCGAGCAGGTTCGCGGGCGTCCCCACTCCCATCAGGTAGCGGGGCTTGTCGGCAGGCAGCGCGGGATGCAGGAGCTCCAGCATCTCGTACATCTTTTCGGTAGGCTCGCCCACCGCCAGGCCGCCGATGGCGTAGCCTTCCCTGTCGAGGGCCACTGCGTGCTCGGCTGCGCGCAGGCGCAGGTCGGGATAGACGCAGCCCTGGACTATGGGGAAGAAGGCCTGCCCGTAGCCGTAGAGAGGCTCGGTCCCGTCGAAGCGCCTGACGCAGCGCTCCAGCCATCGCTGGGTGAGGCCCAGCGACTTGGCGGCGTAGCGGTACTCCGCGTCGCCGGGGCAGCACTCGTCGAGCGCCATCACTATGTCTGCTCCTATGACACGCTGGGTGTCTACGTTGTTTTCAGGGGTGAAGACATGGCGCGAGCCGTCGATGTGTGACTGGAAGATGCAGCCGTCCTCGGTAAGTTTCCGGCTCTGGGCCAGCGAGAACACCTGGAACCCGCCGCTGTCGGTCAGGATGGGTCGGTCCCACGAGGTGAAGGCGTGCAGGCCGCCGGCCTGGCGCAGGATGTCGAGCCCTGGACGCAGGTAGAGATGGTAGGTGTTGCCCAGGATTATCTGGGCATGGATGTCTTCGCGCAGGTCCTTGTGGTACACACCCTTCACGGAACCCACCGTCCCCACCGGCATGAAGATGGGGGTTTCGATCGTGCCGTGGTCGGTCGTGATACGGCCGCGGCGCGCGGAGGTCGAAGGGTCGCTGGAGAGGAGCTCGAATCTCATGCTTTCTGCTTAGAATAGCAAAGATAGACAAATTTGGCCTATTTTTCGTTATCTTTAAAAGCCAAACGATGCAGACGATGAAACGGATTATCTCATTGGTCGCCCTTCTGACCATTTTCTCCATTTCCATGGAAGCCGGAACTCCCTATACCAATCTCTGGAAAAAGGTGCAGCGCGCCGAGAAGGCCGGCAAGCCACAGACCGCCGCGGCGTATCTCCGGCAGCTCGAAGAGAAGACCGTAGCCGCCGGTGACGAACTCGAGCATCTCGCCGTAGCGGAGCGCCTCTACGAAAATCTCGGCAAGTACAACTGGAAGGAGGCGAATGCCTACTGGCCCGAGTATTCCGCCCTCCAGCGCCGGGTGCTGTCCGACAGCCTGGATGCCTACATAGTCCGCTACAAGGATCATCCAAGGGTGATGATGCTGCTCTACAAGCAGTTGTGCAACCTCAGGCAGGAGGTCGACCGGAAACCCGCGCCCACAGGGGAAGACTATCTCCGCGTCCGCGACGAGGCCCGCACCCTGCTCAAACATCCCAAGGCCGGCGATTACAGGCAGCGCCTCCGCGACTTCATCGACGCGCTTGAGAAACCATCCCTCTCCACCAGTCACCTCCGCACCATGGCCCCTCAGGAGGGGATGAGCTACACCCTCGACGCCCGCAACGTCTCTAAAGTCGAGGTTGTGGTCCTGCGCAACGGCCGCCAGTTCTCGTCGCAGACAGTGACGGGCTTTCGCAATGAATTCAATATAGGCGAGAAGAAGAATGTGCAGGTCGACTTCCCCGAGCCCGGCATCTACGAAGTCCGCTTCTCGGCCGGAGGCGATGCCAGCTGCAGCGACGAAGTCCATGTGAGCCGCGTTGCCGGCGCCCTGCGCATGCGGGAAGGCCGTCTCGAGGTCTATGCCGCCGACATGCTTACCGGAAAGCCTTTCGGTGGAGCCGAACTTTCGCTCTACCGTGACCTGGAACTCAAGAAGGCTGCCGACCTGCTGTCCCTCAAGCCTTTCGCCTCGAGCAGCGTTCCCGGTGAGGGCTTCATCGCCTCAGATCTGGACGTCAAAGCCGACGAGCGGCACGACTGGCAGCTCCGCATCTCCCGCGGCGACGACGTCTACGCCCAGCCTGTTGGTATCCCCTCCTGGAATGAGGGCCGCGTGAGCGACGATTCCATGTACGAGCAGACGCAGCTGTTCACCGACCGTGCGCTCTATCGCCCCGAAGATACGATCCGCTTCAAGCTCATCTGCTTCCGTGCCGGACAGACCCGCGGGGAAGTGATTCCCGGCAGGGAGATGGAAGTCAGGCTGCGGCACGTTTCCGGTAAGGAGCCTGCCGCCAGCGTGCGCTGCGTGACCAACGACATGGGTTCCGCCGCCGGAGCGTTCACCCTGCCCGCGGGGAGCAGGAACGGTGTCTATGTGATTGAATCGGAGAAGGGCTGGCTGGGACGCGTGCGCGTCGAGGCCTACACCCGTCCTACTTTCAGCGTCGCGCTCGATCCCGTGGGCGAAGCCTATGCCTACGGCGACGTGGTGCGGCAGGGCGGTGAGCTGCGGAGCTTCGCCGGCTATGCCGTGGCCGGAGGCGAGATCGCCTACGAAGTGATACGCACGAGCCATGACCGCACGCACGGGCGCTATCTTGGCCAGGAGAAAGTGGCCGAAGGACGCACTGTGGCAGACGCCGACGGTCGTTTCGACATAGTTTTCCGTACCTCCCGACCCTCGGTCGAACTTCCTTCCGACGCCCTGCTGCGCTCCGACTACCGCATTCGCGTGACCGCTTCCGATCCTCAGGGAGAGACCCACGAGGCCGGCGTCTCGGTCCCGGTGGCCGACGAGCCGGTGGAGATAGGGATAAAGCTGCCCGACAACCAGTATGCCGGGAAGCGCCTGATAGTCGACAAGGACAGGACCCACGACGTCACCGTTGCCGGGAATATACTGAACGGCACGCCCTTCGACCTTGACGGCGCCTGGTGCCTGTTCGACGCCGACAGCGCGCTCGTCGCCGGCGGCAATTTCTCTGCCAACGTCCCCTTGGGCTTCGACTTCGCCTCGCTCGCTTCGGGCTCCTACCGTATGGAGGCTACCGCCGAGTACAGGGGACATACGCTGCAGGCGATACGAGAAGTTGTGGTATTCAGCACTTTCGACCGCGTCCTTCCCTTCGCGGAGAGATTCTTCTACTATCCCGTGGAGCATGAAAACGCCATCAGTTTCGTGGTCGGGACCACGGAGGACGACCTCTACCTTGAGCTGGAGCTCTTCGACGGCGACAGGCAGCTCTACCGCGAAGGCCTGCACCTGAGCAAGGAGATGCGCCGCATCGACCTGCCTTACCTGGCAGAGTACCGCAGCGCCGTCACCCTTTCGCTCTTCGGCTTCCGCGGCTGCGAGGTCATCGACCGCAGCGACGAGTTCCGCCGCCCCGGAGACGTGAGGCTCGACGTGGCCATCGAGACGCTTCGCGACAAGACAACCACCCGCACTGAAGAGACGCTGACGGTCCGCGCCCCCGAGGGGAGCGAGCTTGTAGTGTCGGTCTACGATATAACCAACGACCGCCTGGGAGCCAACTCTTTCGACTTCCATCCCCTCCATGAGACGGTCTGGGCCCCACGTCCGTCCATCCGGACCTCTCTCCAACCCCGTTACCTGTCGGCAAGGCCGATGCTCATGGCTACGAAGGCAGCGGAAGCCGGAGGCGCGGTATTGAACGATGCACTTGACCTCGCTGTCGCGGAAGAATCTTCCGACGAGGAGGAAACCCCTGAGTTCGAGGGCCGCAGCGAGTTCAACGAACTTCTGGCCTTCTACCCGCAGCTGCAGGCCGACCCTTCCGGCAGGACGGTGATTCCTTTTAGCACCAGCGACCTTCTGGGTACCTTCCGGGTGCTGGTGTCAGCCCACGACAAGAGGATGCACGTCGGGGGCGATGAGAGCAGCTTCGTGGTCCGGCAGGAACTCATGGTCCGGCCTTCATTGCCGCAGTTCGTCACTGAGGGCGACCGAATTGTGCTCAAGGCTGCCCTCATCAACCTCGGGCACAGGGAACTCGAGGGGAAGGCGTATATCGAGCTGTGCGACGCCGCAGGCAAGAAGCTCAAGCTGAAAGGGACCCAGAGTAGTTCGCGTACGCTGCCGGCCGGTTCCCAGGGCGAGGTCGCCTGGGGGATCGTGGTCCCTGGCGGAACCGACCGCCTTACGGTGAAGATCTGGTTCGACGCCGCCGGGACAAGCGACGGCGAGGTCCACGAGATTGCTGTCCTTCCGGCCACCGTCACCCTCACCGAAGCCGCATCCTTCATCCTGGGCGGACCGCACGGCCACAAATATTACGAACGCCAGCTGCGAAAACAGTTCGGAGCGGCGGACCCCAAGATTGAATATGCCGAATACTCCACCCTCGACGCCGTTAAGGAATCGCTTCCCGAAGCTTCGGCACCTGCTGCCAACAACTCAGTCGCCTGGGCGGGACAGCTGTATATCAACCAGATGCGCTGCTTCGTGCTGCGCGAAGACCCTGCAGCTTACCGTGCCTTCCGCGACGAGGCCTTCTCCCGCCTGCTCGCCTTCCAGTGCGGCGACGGCGGCCTGGCCTGGTTCCAGGGCATGAAATCCAACCCCCTGCTCACCTGCTACGTCCTCGAAAAGCTCGGGCAGCTGAGAAGCATCGGCGCCCTTACGCTCGAGGCGGAAGAAGAAGCTGCAGTGGCGCGGATGCTGGCATATCTCGACGGGCAGGTCGCCCGGGCAGGACAGCAGCAAGACTTCCGGGCTTTCAGCCTGGTGAGGGAGTTCTCTGTCCGCAGCCGCTGGTGGGACGTGCCCATGAGCAGCGAAGCCGAATCAGTCTACAGGCGCTTCGTCGCAGCGACAGGCGAAGGCTGGCAGGACATCTCGATCCTGGAGAAGGCCCAGCTTTCGGGCATGATGCTCCGGGCGGCGGGAACCCGCTACGACGAGAGGTCCTTCAAGGACCGCATCAGGCTTCTGTGCGAGTCGCTGAAAGACTATGCAGTGGAGAATCCGACTGTCGGCTGCTACTTCCCCAATGCCGTGATGCCGTTCCGCGGCCTTATGAACAGCGAGATATACGCCCACGCCCAGCTTATCGAGGCCTTCTCGGCCCTGGGCGAAAAGCGGATGGTCGACGGCATCGCGCAGTGGCTGCTGCTCCAGAAGCACAACCAGGCCTGGGTGAGCACCGTGGCCACGGCCGATGCTGTGCATGCCATCGTCGCTTCCAGGGCTTCCGACCTGAAGTTCGGCGCTGTGTACTACACCTACACCACCCGGCTCGAGAGAGTGAAGGCCTCCGGCGACGAGCTTAAGGTAGAGCGCACTTTCCTCAGGGCAGATACCGGCGAAGAACTGCAGGAAGGCGAAGCGCTGCACACAGGCGACAGGATTCTGGCCCGTTACCGCATCTACAGCAGCGAAAACCGCAGCTTCGTGCAGATGCAGGCCCGCCGTCCCGCATGCTTCTATCCCGCCGACGAGCGCTCGTATTTCTCATGGTGGGGCTTCTACCGCGAGGTGACGCCCGCCACCACCAATTACTACTGGGAACTCCTCCCCGAGGAAGGCACTACGGTGGAAGAACTATTCCATGTGCAGCAGGAAGGCGTCTTCAGCGCAGGACTGGTGGAGATAGAATGTCTCTACGCACGCGAGTATCGCGGCCACACGGAATCCATAGACATAACGTCAAAAAAACGATAAAAAAACCGGCCCTTAAGGGTCGGTTCTTTCAATGACTTCATCCCCGGCCTGTCCGGGGATTTTGTTTTACGCGTTTCCGGTCTTGCGGGGAGCGTTGACCTTCTTGGCCGGAGCGGCCTTGGTCGAAGCCTTGGCAGCCTTGGGGGCGGCTTTCGGAGCAGCCTTGGCCTTGGGAGCGGCCTTAGCCTTCGGAGCAGCCTTGGGGGCCTCTTCGCCTTCGGCGGCGACGGCTTTCTTGGCGCCACCGCGACGGGTCGAAGCCTTCTTGACTTCCTTCGCGGGAGCCTGGGCGGCCTCGGAGAAGTCGACCAGCTGGATGATGGCCATGTCGGCCGCGTCACCCACGCGGAAGCCGGTGCGGACGATGCGGGTATATCCACCCGGACGGTCTGCGACGGCGGGAGCCACCACGCGGAAGAGCTCACTGACGGCCTCTTTCTGCTTCAGGTAGCTGAACACGATGCGGCGGGAATGCGTAGTATCTTCTTTCGATTTGGTGATGAGCGGTTCTACGTACATCCTCAGTGCTTTCGCCTTGGCGACCGTGGTCTCGATCGACTTGTGGAGAATCAGCGAGGAAGCCATATTCGCAAGCATCGCCTTGCGATGGCCGCTCTGACGGCCCAAATGATTAATTGCCCTGTTGTGCCTCATAATCTATTTCAGTTTCAATGTTGTCTTCGTTTTCGATTTCAGTTTCATCAGAGGGTTCTGCATCCTGGGCCTGCTTGGGTTTCGGTTCGATGCCGTATTTGGTGACATCCATGCCGAATCCCAGCTTCACCTTCTCGATAAGCATCTCGATCTCGTTCATCGACTTCTTGCCGAAGTTGCGGAACTTCATCAGCTCGCCGCGATGGTGGGACACCAGGTCGGCGAAGGTATCGATGTTGGCAGCCTTCAGGCAGTTGAGTGCGCGGACGGAGAGCTCCATGTCAGAAAGCTTGGTAAGAAGCAGATGACGCATGCGCAGCGCCTCCTCGTCGAGTTCCTTGTTGTCCACCTCCACGGGGGTCTCAGGCGTAATCTTTTCGTCGGAGAAGAGCATGAAGTGGTAGATCAGGATCTTGGCGGCTTCCTTGAGGGCTTCCTTCGGGTGGATCGAACCATCAGTGGTGATCTCGAGGTTGAGCTTCTCATAGTCCGTCTTCTGCTCGACGCGCCAGGGCTCCACGGTGTACTTCACGTTCTTGATCGGGGTGAAGATCGAGTCGATGGCGATCGTGTCGACCGGGGCGAGCTCGACCTTGTTCTCGTCGGAGGGAACATAGCCGCGACCCTTGCCGATGTGCAGGTCGATAACCAGCTTCACGGTCGGCTCCATCGAGCAGATGTGCAGCTCGGGGTTGAGGACCTTGAAGGAGGAGAGGTTCTTGGAAATGTCTTCTGCGGTGAACTCCTGCTTGCCGGTCACCGTGAGGGTGACAGCTTCGCTGTCGACATCATCGATCATACGCTTGAAGCGCACCTGCTTGAGGTTGAGCACGATGTCGACCACACTCTCGATCACGCCGGGGATGGTGTCGAACTCGTGCGCGACACCGTCGATGCGGATGGAAGTGATGGCGAAGCCCTCCAGCGAAGAGAGCAGGATACGACGCAGCGCGTTGCCGATGGTGATTCCGTAGCCAGGCTCGAGGGGCCTGAACTCGAAACGACCAAAGGTATCGCTCGCATCGAGCATGATCACCTTGTCCGGTTTCTGGAATGCTAAAATGGCCATTGGTGCAGTTTTTACTTGGAGTACAACTCGACGATCAGCTGTTCATTGATGGTCTCGGGAATCTCGCTGCGTTCAGGCAGGCTGGCGAACTTGCCGGCGCACTTGGCGGAATCCCATTCGATCCAAGGGTACTTGCCAGCCGAGGCGGCCAGGCTGTCCTGGATCACTTCCAGGCTCTTGGAACGCTCGCGCACGCCCACGACGCTGCCGGTCTTCACGATGACGGAAGGGATGTTGCACACCTGGCCGTCGAGGGTGATGTGGCAATGGGTGACCAGCTGGCGGGCAGCCGGACGGCTGGGCGCGATGCCCATGCGGAACACGAGGTTGTCCAGACGCGACTCGAGGAGCATCAGCAGGTTTTCGCCGGTGCGGCCCTTCATGCGGTTGGCCTTCTCGTAGAACTTGCGGAACTGACGCTCGAGCAGGCCGTAGGTGTATTTCACCTTCTGCTTCTCAGCGAGCTGGATGCCGTACTCGGAAGTCTTCTTGCGCTTCTTGGCCATTCCGTGCTGTCCCGGAGGATAGTTCTTCTTTTCAAAATATTTGTCAGGACCGAAAATCGGTTCGCCGAACTTGCGGGCTATCTTGGTTTGAGGACCAGTGTATCTTGCCATAATCTCAATTCGTTAAAAGTTAGACTCTGCGACGGCCCTTGGGGCGGCAACCGTTGTGCGGAAGCGGCGTGACGTCGATGATCTCGGTAACTTCGATGCCGGCACCGTGGAGGGTGCGGATGGCAGACTCGCGGCCTGCGCCGGGACCCTTGACATAAGCCTTGATCTTGCGCAGTCCGAGGTCGTAGGCGACCTTCGCGCAATCCTGGGCGGCGACCTGTGCGGCATAGGGCGTGTTCTTCTTGGAACCGCGGAAGCCCATCTTGCCGGCGCTCGACCAGCTGATCACCTGGCCAGTGCTGTTGGTCAGCGTGACGATGACATTGTTGAAAGTGGACGAAATATGGGCCTGGCCATAAGCGTCAACCTTGACAACACGTTTCTTGCTAGTTGTAGTTTTCTTTGCCATACTTTAAACCTTATTTCGTTGCTTTCTTCTTGTTGGCCACGGTCTTCTTGCGGCCCTTGCGCGTACGGGCGTTGTTCTTGGTGCTCTGACCACGGACGGGAAGCCCGAGACGATGACGGATGCCGCGATAGCAGCCGATGTCCATCAGTCGTTTGATGTTGAGCTGGGTGGCGGAACGAAGTTCGCCCTCAATCTTGAATTCGTTTGCAATCATCGTACGGATTGCAGCAATCTGCTCGTCGTTCCAGTCCTTGACCTTGATGTCCTCGGGGATGCCAAGGGTCGAAAGAATCTTTGCGGAGGAACTGCGGCCGATTCCGTAGATATAGGTCAACCCTATGACTCCACGCTTGTTGTTGGGTAAATCTACTCCGGCTATACGTGCCATAATCTATTTTTTACTTTATTGTTATCAAATTAAGATTATCCCTGGCGCATCTTGAATTTAGGATTCTTTTTGCAGATGACATACAGGCGGCCCTTCCGCTTGACGATCTTGCAATCCTCGCTACGCTTCTTGATGGATGTCTTTACTTTCATGGTTGTGTTGTTTATTTGTATCTGAAAGATATTCTACCTTTTGTCAAATCATACGGGGACATTTCGACCCTCACCTTGTCTCCCGGGAGAATCCGGATGTAATGCATTCTCATCTTGCCCGAGATGTGGGCGATGATCACGTGGCCGTTGTCGAGCTCTACGCGGAACATCGCGTTCGAAAGGGCTTCGATTATCGTACCTTCTTTTTCTATTGATGACTGTTTAGGCATATATGAAAAACGTATGGTTTAACAGGTTTGTTTTTCGATGAATTCGTACGTGGTCAGGACTTCGGCCTTGCCGTGGCGGACGACTACGGTCTTCTCGAAGTGGGCGGAAGGCATTCCGTCAGCGGTGTGGACGGCCCATCCGTTCTCATCGAGGTAGACTTCCTTGTGTCCGGCGTTGATCATCGGCTCGATGCAGATGACCATGCCTTCGCGAAGTTTCACGCCGTGCCCGTGGCGCCCGTAGTTGGGCACTTCGGGGCTCTCGTGCATGCTGGTTCCGACACCGTGTCCCACGAGCTCGCGGACTACGGAGAAACCGAGGCCTTCGCAATACGACTGGACAGCCGCACCGATGTCGCCCGTTCGGTTTCCGGCGACGGCCTGCGCGATGCCTTCCTCAAGCGACTGCCTGGTGGCATCGAGCAGCTGCCGTACGCGCGGAGCGACCTTCCCGACAGGGAAAGTGTATGCCGAATCGCCGTAGTAACCCCGGTAGATCGTGCCGCAGTCGACCGAGACGATGTCGCCTTCCTTGAGCTTGTAGGCAGAAGGGAAGCCGTGCACCACCACGTCGTTGACCGACATGCACAGAGTTCCGGGGAAACCCTCAAAACCGAGGAAACCGGGGACCGCACCCATCGAGCGTATGAACTTCTCGGCTATCCCGTCGAGCTCCTTGGTAGTGATACCCGGCTCGATGTGACGGCCGACCTCTGCCAGTGTCTTCGACACCATCAGGGCGTTCTCACGCAGGATTGCGATCTCCTCTTCGGTCTTGAGCTTGATCATCGGACGAAACCTTCGAAAAATTACATACCCGAACGGCCTTTGAGACGACCAGTCTTCATCAGTCCGTCGTAGTGACGCATAAGCAAGTGATTCTCAATCTGCTGGAGGGTATCCAGGATCACACCCACAAGAATCAGCAGCGAGGTGCCGCCGTAGAAGGGAGCGAACTGGGCGTTGACGCCGAGCATGCGCGCGAAGGCGGGCAGGATGGCGACAAGGGCCAGCAGGATGGAACCGGGAAGGGTGATGCGCGACATGATGGCATCGATATATTCGGCCGTCTTCCTGCCGGGCTTGACACCCGGGATGAAGCCGCCGTTCTTCTTCATGTCTTCCGCCATGTTGGTCGGGTTCACGGTAATAGCGGTGTAGAAATACGTGAACAGGATAACCATCAGGAAGTAGACGAAGTTATACCAGAAACCGTTGGTGTTGCTCATCACGGCAGCGAGGCCCTTGGTAGCGTTGAAGCCTTGGAAGATGAGCGGGAAGAGCATCAGAGCCTGCGCGAAGATGATCGGCATGACACCTGCCGCATTCAGCTTCAGAGGGATGTACTGACGCACGCCGCCATACTGCTTGTTGCCAACGATACGCTTGGCGTACTGCACGGGGATCTTGCGCACCGCCTGCACCAGCGCGATGGTACCGACGAACACCAGGAAGAGGATCACCATTTCGATGACGAGCACGAGCATGCCGCCCATGCTGGTGTTCCACTTGTCGGTGATTTCGATCCACAGCGCCTGCGGGAGACGGGCGATGATACCGATCATGATGATCAGGGAAATACCATTACCAATGCCGCGGTCTGTAATTCTTTCACCCAACCACATGACG
>CAJONI010000026.1 GCA_905235995.1 uncultured Bacteroidales bacterium | reverse complement strand
GCGCCATATGCTCACCCGGCCGATGCACGCAGCCTCGGAGAATCGCTATTATATTGAGTACTCCGCCCAGAACTACGACATGATGAAGCTCTTTAAGGACAAGGTGGAGCAGCTGCCCTTTGTGACAAAAGCGGGCGTGGGGCGAGGTATTCCGGGACTCATCAATATGACCATGGGTGTCAAGGTGGACGAGGAACATCGCGTTGATATGCCCATCATCCTTTGTGATTCCACCTATTTCAAGCTGCTGGGACTGGAGGTGGAGGAAGATTTCGGCCATCCGCTGACACACTCGCTCTGGATGAGCCGCAGTGCTTTCAATGCCGCCGCAGTATCGGATACATCCACCGTATTCCCCCGGAGAATCAATATGAACGGCGCCCAGCCGGAGTTCATTGGCGGCGTGGTGACGGATTTTCCCGCCCGGCCAGCCTCCGAGAGCAATCTCAATCCAAATGGCAGCGTCATCGTGACCCGGGCCGAAGAGCTGTATTTTGCGAACAGCCTCCTGGTTGGCACCACGGGAGAGGAGGAATCCTATTCAACTGCCATTATGCAGGCCTACAGGGACTACCGTCTGGAAACAGCGGGAGTGGAAGAACCCGCCTGGCGGTACGGCTTCGTCAAGGACTTGAACAAGATGCAACTGGCTCCTGTAGCAAGGACCTTGCACCTTGTGGAACTCTTCGCCGTTCTGGCAGTGCTTATCTCTCTGCTGGGACTTCTGGCCATGAGCACCTACTTTGCAGACGAGAACACCAAGCAGATTGCCGTGAGAAAGGTCTTTGGTGCCGACGTGAACAGCGAGACCTGGAGAAATGTCAAGAGCTATATGAATCTTACGGGAATATCGTGCGTCATCGGCATCCCAATGGCTGTCTGGGCCTCCCGCGTCTATCTGCAACGCTTCGCCTACCGCGTCGAGAACTACGGCTGGGTCTTCGCGGCCGCCGTCCTCATCTCCCTGGCCATCGCCTTCGGCACCGTCCTCTGGCAAACCCTAAAAGCCGCCCGGACCAATCCGGCGATTGAACTGAAGAAGGAATAAATTCAACTTTCAATGTTCTGCTGGAAACCAATCTTCCGTCTCGGTTCATTCTTCTTAGCCTCTAGCTTGGAAGAAAGATCCGCAATGGCCAGATACAGGTTGTCGATGTCCTGCCGGACGTCTTCCGACAAGTCGTTGACGGCGCCGAGATCCTCTTCACGCTGGAGTGCCAGCAGGTCTACTTTGGCTCTGAGTTCTTTGAGTTCTGCAGAAACTGAAGATGCGGCAAGAAGGTATTCCCGCACTTGCACGAAGGCACGCATGATGGCAATGTTGGCAGCAATGGCGACATCGCTTTTCAGGACGGAGGATAGCATTGCTACACCTTGTTCTGTAAATGCAAATGGCGCGTACTTTGGATATTTCCCTCGGCCGTCCTCTAAGGTCACAAAATGTGACCTTATGCTGATTTTCAATAAGTTATACTCATCTTGCGACAGCGTAAACATAAAATCATCCGGAAATCTCTCCAAATTCCGGCGGACGGCCTGCTTCAACGCTTTTGTCTCAATGTGGTACAATCTCGCCAGATCAAAGTCCAGCATTACTCTTTTTCCTCGAATCTCGTGGATGAGGTTCTGCACTAGAATCAATTCTTCGCTCATATCTCTCAATTTTTAGAACCTTTCGCAAAGATAGGCATTGTATCTCCAAAATGAAAAGTTATCTGAAATTCCTTTCCCGCAACAAGCTCTACACCGCCATCGAAGCGGTGGGGCTGATCGTGAGCCTGGCGTTCGTGCTGCTGACCGGGCATTTCGTGTGGCAGCAGCGGCTGATGACGCGGAACGTGCCGGACTACCAGGATGTCTATACCTTCTATCGGACGACCGGAACGCGCTCGGGCATCGGCCAGTCCTGGGGTTTCGCCTACCAGGCCAAAGAGAGCATTCCCGAAGTGGAAAAAGCCGCGATGTTCTGGAAAGCAGGGCAGGATGAGGAGAAAACGGCCGAAGTGGGAGGAGAGAAATACCATACCACCAGTTATATGGTGGGCGGGGATTTCTTCGACATCTTTCCGGCCGAATTCGACGATGGTAGCCCCGATGTTCTGTCGGACATCTCCAACGTCATCATCAGCCGCTCCTTCGCCAACCGCCTGGGCGGGACGGAGCAGGCCCTTGGAAGGACCGTAGACGGGAAATACACGATTGCGGCCATCATCAAGGGAACACCCAATCCCCTTTTCGGAGACGTGGATATCATTTACAGCATCGAGAACCTGACCAACAGGAAGAAAGCTCCTTATATGCTAGACGTCATTCCCTTCGTCAAAGTCCAGAATGGAACCGACCGGGCGTCGTTAGAGGTCAAGGCCGACACTTTGGTGGCCCGAGCATTCGACGTGTTCGGAGGAAGGGATTTTCTGGCAGACAGCGGTTTGGTCCGCTACGACGAAATCTGGTTTTCCCCCGCCAACAACCAGTCCTTGCTGCGTGGTAACAGGTTGTATACGGGCATTATCCTGCTGGTGACCGTGATTCTGTTGCTATCGGCCATTTTCAATTATATCAACCTCAACGTAGCACTTTCCAGCAAGCGCGCCAAGGAGATGGCCACCCGCAAAATCCTTGGAGCAGGAGAAAAATCCTTGATTGGTGGCTATCTCCTGGAATCCTTCTTCTTTACCACCATCTGTTTTCTGCTGGCGGTGTTGCTTGCCGAGGCCTGCACTCCCTGGTTCAACCGTATCATTGGAACAGCCTTGCCCGTTCGTGTGCTTTACACGCCGGGATGGCTGGCCGTATATGCCCTCTTCGTTGTCTTGATATCGGTTATTCAGGGCCTCCTGCCGGCCTGGATGGGCACGCGAATGCCGGCCATAGCGGTGGTCAAGGGGGAGTATCGCACCCGGCATAAACACCTGTTCAGCAAGGTGTTCATCGTGCTGCAACAGGTTTTCTCCATTATTCTGCTGGCCCTTGCCCTGGTCCTTGGGCTTCAGGTCTCGCATATGGCCCATCGCCCGATGGGGGTCGATGTGGAGGGTGATTTCTACGTGCAGTTGGACGACTGGGGGCTGCGGGACCTCTTTGCCAAGGAGGCTGCCTCCCTGTCCTGCGTGAGCCGTATCGGCCGCAGTTCATATTTCCCGGGCATGGCGGAGGAATATGAGGCGGAAGACAAGGATAAGGGCCTGATTAAGATGGCCGTCATCACCTGTGACAGTACGGCCTTTGATATCTTTGGATTCGATGTACGGGAACGCTTCCAGGAGCCGGTGAATGGCACCATTTGGATCTCCGAGCAAGAGATGACTCGCTTCGGCGTGGACCGGAATACGGAGAACTGGGGATATCACCATGTGTTTGGGAAGTCCCTCGGCGGCATCATCGGAGACTTTGCGGCGAACGATGTGCTGTCCTATGGTTCGGACGTGGGCAGTTATGTAATCATCCGTCCCGCCGAGGAACTGTATGGCCTGCTGATAGAGGCAACCGGAGAGCCGTCAGAGGCAGAGCGCCAGCTGAAGGAACTTTATAAGGAACTCTGCATGAAGTTCCTTGGGATAGAAGAGAAACCATATATGTTCGGTTTCATCACGGACATCCTCACAGAGGGCCTTGCAGAAGTCCGGGCACGCTTGAAGCTTGTGGAAGTATTCATGCTGTTAAGCCTGTTGTTATCCGTTTTGGGACTGACCGCCATGAGCAGTTACTATGCGAACGAGAATTCAAAAGACATCGCCATCCGGAAGGTCTTCGGCAGCACGGTGCAGGATGAGGTCCGCAAGTCGGTCCTGGAGTATCTATCCATGCTGGCGATTGCGGCGATCGTCGCCGTCCCCCTCGCTATCTACCTGGCAGCTCGGCTGCTGGAGCCGTATCCTTACCGGGTGTCGGGCTGCGGCTGGGTATTTGTGGCCGTCGTGGCCATCGCAACGCTTATCGCCTTCGCTTCCGTTCTCTGGCAAACCCTGAAAGCTGCAAAGACCAATCCGGCGATTGAGTTGAAGAAAGAATAAAAAGTGTCAGAAAAGGTGCTCCGATTCCCATTTGAGCAGCCAGTCCTTGCGGTCGAGGCCGGCGGCATAGCCGGTGAGGCTGCCGTCGGCGCCGATTACGCGGTGGCAAGGAATGATGAGCGCTATGGGGTTATGGCCCACGGCACCGCCGACCGCCTGTGCAGACATACGGCTCAGGCCGCGGTCAGCGGCCAGCCGGGCGGCAACCGTGCCGTAGCTCATTGTAACGCCGTACGGAATCTCGCGCAGGATCTCCCAGACAGCCAGGCGGAACGGTGTACCCTGCGGGTCCAGCGGCGGCGTGGAATCGGGTATATACCCATCGAAATAGCGTTCGAGCCAGCGACAGGTCTGGTCAAATACCGGAAGCCAGCGTACAGGCGCATTCGTGCCAGCAGGAACGGCGGCATCAACCGGGACGGCGGCTGCCGCCTTATCGTCGAAACAAAGTTCGGTGAGTGCCATTCCGTCGCCCGCCATCCGCATCCGGCCCAATGGAGAATCATAATACCAGAATGACTTCATCTTCGCAAAGATAAGACATTAACTAAAATAACGAATGAAGAGTTATGCCGTCTCTAATCCGCGATTATCACACTTACGGTATCACCGGCCACGCTGATGTCCCGGCTGAAATGGCGAAGGAGCGTGACGGCCAGGTTGTCCTGGCTTTTCTCAAACACCCCGGGCGGAATGGCTTGCGGGCATTTGACCTCCCACGTCAACGAGCCGTCCTGCTGGGAAAAGACCAGCGCAAGGCATGTTCCCGGGCTTGTCCCCAGGATGTTCAGGGACTCCTCAATCACGTGGAGCACGTTGTCCGTTACGACGCCGGATAAATTGCAGCGCCGGCAGAACTGCTCCATCTGTGCGGTCATCGCAAACCAGTCGAAGCTCTCGCTGCCGATAAGGAACGTCGACCGGTGTGTCTGCATGATGAACTGCCGCGTAAGCTCGCGCCTCGGACGCTCAAAGATTTCATCCGGCGTACCCTCCTCATAGACAACGCCTTCGGCAAGAAACAGCACACGGGAACTTACCTGACGGGCAAAACGGAGTTCATGGGTAACGACGATCATGGTCATGCCCTGCCGGGCCAGACGCGTCATAACCCCCAGTACTTCGCTCACCATCGTGGGGTCCAGGGCCGATGTAGGTTCATCGAACAGCAGGATGTCCGGCTCCATGGCCATCGCACGGGCAATGGCCACACGCTGTTTCTGCCCGCCGGAAAGTTCGTCCGGCATGGCCTCCGCCCGTTCCGCCAAGCCGACCTTATCCAGCAGGCGAAGCGCCTGTTGCCGGGCTTCTTCCGGACTTTTTCCCAGTAGCCGGACGGGACTCATAGTGACATTCTCCAGCACCGACTTGTCACGGAACAGGTTGAACGACTGGAAGACCATCCCCATCCTCTGGCGCAGCGCCTGCGGGTCCGCGCCCCCTGCGAGAATGTCATGCCCGTCGATGCGGATGCTGCCCCCGTCAGGACGTTCCAGCAGATTGAGGCAGCGCAGGAAGGTGCTCTTGCCGCAGCCCGAAGGCCCGATTACGGAAATGACTTCTCCCCTGTGGATTTCCAGATTGACGTCGCGCAGCACTTCCAACGTCCCGAAACGCTTTTTGAGGTGGGAGATGGAAATCGTCGAGAGTGGCTGTCCTTCATCCTTTATTTGCTGTTGCCGCCCGCGTTTTCGCAGGAAGACAAGGCAGATGCCGCCTCCTGCCAGGATAGCGATGAGCAGGCAGGGCAGCCATGCGCCAGGCGCTTTGTCGGGGTCCATGCTGTCAGTGGGAGTGCCTGTGAGCAGCTCCAACTCCCCTTTTCGCGTGTAGAACATGATGCGGCCATAGTTGTAGGGGTCGGAAAAGAGAACCTGCTTCTGCCGCTCCTCGGTAATGGCCACGGAGCCTATCGCCATGTCCGCCTTTCCGGTCTGCAGGGCGGGTATCTGTGAGGCGAAATCCATCACCAGGTATTCCGGCCGATAGCCGCGCCGCCTGCTCCATTCGGAGAGGAGAGCTATCTCGAAACCGGACTGCCTGCCCGACGAGATGAAGTTGAACGGGGGCGATATGGGGAACGTGGCGATGCGCAGCGTCCGGCCTGTTTCCTGCTGTGCAGGTACGGGAAGGAGGGATGCGTCGTCCGCGTTGATCCATTTGTCGTAGATGTCCTGGTATGTGCCGTCGGCACGGATATCGGCCAGAAAACGGTTGAAATCCCGCTGCAGGAGGGTGTCTCCGAGCGGAAAGCAGACCCCTACAGGGTTGGGCGGAAGGCCGGCATCCACGGTATCCACCTGGGCGGCAATCTCCTTGTTGGCCGTCACCGTCACGTTCTCCTGGCACACTATGTCCACTTTGCGGTTTTGCAGGGCGGCGAGCATATCGGTCATGCTGGAGAAGCGCTGGATGTCGGCCCCGGAAGCATAACGCGACACGTTCATGTCCTGTATGCTGCCTATCGCCACTCCGATTCGTTTGCCCGTGAGTGCTTTGAAAATGGGAGGAGCAGCCTCAGCGGATGAGTCTTCCGGAACTTGGCTGACCTGGCCCGGGACATAGCCCGCCATACCCAGAAACAGCAGCGCCGCAGCGAAAGCAAGGGCCTTGGCGCTGCGGCGATTCACCAGCGCGTCCAGCAGCATCCCGATGAGCCAGGCGATGAGAAAATAAAGGGCAGCCGTGACCAGCAGCGGGAAGAAAGCGTCGAATGTCCGTGAACGGATAAGGTCGGAGGCGCGTGTCATGTCCATTACGGCGATGTAGCCCACGATGCTCGTCCCTTTGAGCAGCGTCACCAGCTCGCCCTGATAGACAGGGAGGACTGACTTGACCACCTGAGGCAGCACAATATGGAAGAATGTCTGCCGGGGAGAGTGGCCAAGCGCAAGGCCGGCTTCGGTCTGCCCGCGGTCGATACTGCCGATGGCCACGCGCAGCATCTCGCCCACATATGCCGAGACGTTCAAGGCAAAGGTCACGATGGCCACAACTACTCCCGTCGCCTCTATCGGCGCCATGAATACATAGTACATCAGCAGCAGCAGCACCAGCACCGGCGTGCCGCGCATCAGGTTGATGTACGTTTTTGCCGCCTGCTGCAGAAGGCTCCTGCGGCTCATGCGCGCCCAGCACACCACCCCGCCGAGCAGAGTGCCAAGCACGGCAGCGCACAACGTGATGAGAAGCGTCACCTGCAATCCGTCAAGGATCATCCTGTAACGCTCTTCGGCCAAGATGTTGTTTCTGAAACTCTCGGCTATATTCATGAAATTCAAGTTATTATCTTACAAATATACAAAAATCAGCGGAAATGCTACAGAACCTCGAATATTTGTTCAAAAATCCTCTCACGGACCGGTATCGGCGAAACGTGTGGTTGAGCTGGAAGAGTTCACCAAGGATTGCCCCTACGGGATTGTGTATGTGACGGCTTTTCCCAATGCAAAAGAGTTCAAAAAGCACGTGGACGATATCGCCTGGGAAACTGAGGTGTGGCTTTCGGATACGCCTGACCATATGATTCACTTCAACGGTGACCGGTTCATCGGACCGAGGAAGTAGAGTAGCCCTCTGCCTCTGCTTACAAGAGTTCCACTATCTTTTCGAGATAGTGTTTGTCGACATCGTCGAAGTTGGCCAGCTCGCGGCTGTCGATGTCGAGGACGGCGATTACTTCGCCTTGGCGCAGGAGCGGGACGACGATCTCGCTGCGGGATTCGGAAGAGCAGGCTATGTGGCCGGGGAATTCTTCCACGTCGGGAACAACGACGGTTTCCTTGCGGCTCCAGGCCGTGCCGCAGACGCCCCGGCCCCTGGCGATGCGGAAGCAGGCGACGGGTCCTTGGAAAGGTCCCAGGACCAGCTGGTCGCCCTGCACGCGGTAGAAACCCGTCCACCAGAATCCCATCGCCTCATGAAGGACTGCGGCCACGTTGGCCATCCGGGCGATGGGATCGGTTTCGCCGGAGAGCAGCGACCGCAGCTGCGGCAGCAGCTCTTCGTATTTCTGTGCTTTCATGCCGTCATTCCTCGGCGGGGGCCATTTCCGCCAGCACCTCCAGAAGTTTCAGAGGCTCGTTGGTGGTGATGCAGTCGACTCCCATCTCGGCGAGGTTGCGCATGTCCTTCTGGCCGTCCACGGTCCATACATTGACGCTCATGCCGAGCGCATGGGCCTGGTCCACCCATTCAGGATGGCGGCCGAAGACACTGTAATGGTAGTCGAGCCCGTTGATACCCAATTCCTTCAGTTCCATGGGCGACAGGTTGCCGCTAAGGTACTGGTTGGTGAATTCAGGGGCCTCGACGGCGATACGCTTGCAGATCTCGATGTCGAAGGAGATGAACATGACCCGGGACGGATCCCAGAGCCCTCGCTCCTTCAGCGCAGCGAAGCAGATGTCGACCATGCGGTCGGCCCGCCCGCGATCGTCCTGAGGTTTGAATTCCAATACCAGCACGCAGGGCGACAGGACTCCCTGGTCGAGATACATGTCGATGGTGGGCAGCACCTCGCCGTTCTTGAGCGGCTTGGCCGCCAGCTCCAGATAGCTGTGCTGATGGATTGTAAGACTATCCTTCACGTCGTCGTGGTAGACCACCACCACGTCGTCGGCGGTCAGGTGGACGTCGAATTCGCTGCCCCAGAGCTGATGTTCCTGAGCCAGACGGAGGGAAGCGATGGAGTTCTGCGCATTGGGAATCTCATCGCTGCGCCAGAAACCGCGGTGGGCGCAGACTGCAGGCAGGTTCTGCGCCCACACGGGGCTTGCAAAGGCCAGCAGTGCCAGCCAGAGAAGACACCGTTTCACGGATTACTTCTTCTTGAGTTCGTCGCGGATTTCGCGGAGGAGCTGGATGTCTTCGGGTACCACGGGTTCGGCGGGTTCCGGAGCGGGCTCCTCTTTCTTCTTGCGGGTCACGGCATTGACGGCCTTAAGCACGAAGAAGATGCAGAGTGCAATGATCAGGAAGTCGACCGTCGCCTGGATGAAGTTGCCGTAGGGAATCACCACGGCGGGCTTCACTACTTCGCCGAGCTCGTTGAGAGTGGCCGAACGCAGGGTGGCGGAAAGAGTGGTGAAATCGACGTGGCCGAGCAGTGCACCGATCAGCGGCATGATGATGTCGTTGACCAGCGAAGAGACAATCTTGCCAAAAGCGCCGCCGATGATCACACCGACCGCCATGTCGAGAACGTTGCCGCGCATGGCGAATTCCTTGAATTCTTTAACAAGTCCCATAATGTGTTGCTGTTTGTTGGTGAATAATTTCTACTACAAATTTATACATTTTCCACGGAAGTTGTTCTTAGAAGTTGCATCTCACATCATCGGAAAATGAGCGTCGAAAGCCTCTCTTCCGCCAGTGCCATGGCTGCAACTTCCTGAAGGCTTGCGGGCGTGATGGCTTCGATGCGGCGGCGCAGCTCTTCATCGGAGAGTATCTCGTCGAAGACTATCATGCTCTTGGCCATGGCAAGGGCCTGGGCTTCTCCATTGTCGGAAGATACGGCCAGCTGGCCGAGAAGCTGCTTCCTTGCCGCCCGCAGCGCACTCTCGGACAGCGGCTTGTCGCGCAGGATCGCGAGCTCTTCGTGGACGAGTTCGATGCAGCGCTCAAGATTCGGCTTCTCACAGCCGAAATAGATGAGCAGCGAACCGCTGTCGGCGAACTGGGTAAACAAGGCGTCGACTGCGTAGACCAGGGCGTTCTTCTCGCGGAGCTTCTGGTTGAGCCGTGAGTTCGTCCCCGGACCGCCCAGCAGGTTGGCCAGCAGTATCATTTCCATCCTCCTTTCGTCGTAGAAAGAGTAGGCGGTGGTACCTACTATGCAGTTGACCTGATGGTTCTTCTTGGCAACTTCCCTGAAGAAATGCGGGCATGGCGGGAGCTGCGCCGGAACCTCGGGGCGCGGCAGCGAGGGCGCGGGCCTGTAGTCTGCCGGGATATATTTCGAAGCGGCCTGCAGAGCGATGCGCTCCGCCCTCTGCGGGGTGAGGTTGCCCACTATCGCGATGCACATGTTCTCGGGGCGGAAATTCTCACGCACATAGGCCTGGAGCGCCACGGAATCGATCTTCTTCAGGCTCCGCGTCGTGCCGAGTATGGGCCGGGCGAGCGGGCTGGAATCGAATATCATTGCCTCGAAGTCCTCGAAGATGCACTCCGACGGCGAGTCCTTGTACATGTTGATCTCGTCGATCACCACGCTGCGCTCCTTGTCGAGTTCCTTCTGCGGGAAGGTCGAGGTGAAGGCCAGTTCGAAGAGCAAGTCCACAGCTTTTGCTGTATCTTCTTTCAGGACAGTGGAATAGAGCACCGTTTCCTCCTTGGCGGTGTAGGCGTTCAGTTCGCCGCCCAGACGCTCGAGGCGGTTGCTGATCTGCCGCGGGCTGCGCTTGAGGGTGCCCTTGAAAAGCATATGTTCGGTCATGTGGGCGATGCCGCTGAAGTCCTCCGGCTCGTTGCGCGTACCGGAACGGATGGCCAGCGCGGAGTATGATACCTGCGAACGGGTGCGGCGGAAAGCGAAGCGGAGCCCGCATTCGAAAGTTTTTGTGTGGATCATGCGGCAAAAATAGGCATTTTATTCGTACATTTGCAGACTATGGAACAATTCATCGTATCTGCACGGAAGTACAGGCCAAACAGCTTCGAGACGCTGCTCGGCCAGGAGACGATCGCCCGGACGCTCAAGAACTCAATCCAGCGGGGGCAGCTGGCTCACGCCTACCTCTTCTGCGGACCGCGCGGCGTAGGCAAGACCAGCGCCGCCCGCATCTTCGCCAAGACCATCAACTGCTCCAACCCGGGCCCGGACCTCGAGCCATGCGGTGAATGCGAGTCCTGCCGCTCCTTCGCGGAAGGACGTTCCTACAGCATCCACGAGCTCGACGCGGCGTCGAACAACTCTGTCGACGATATCCGCGCCCTGACCGACAAGGTGCGCATCCCGCCGCAGATCGGACGCTACAGCGTCTACATCATCGACGAGGTGCACATGCTTTCCCAGCAGGCCTTCAACGCCTTCCTCAAGACCCTCGAAGAACCCCCGGCCCACGCCATCTTCATCCTGGCCACCACCGAGAAGCACAAGATTCTCCCCACCATCCTCTCCCGCTGCCAGACCTACGACTTCAACCGCATCGGCATCGAAGACATGGTGAAGAACATGAAGGTGATAGCCGGGAAGGAAGGAGTGAAGATGAGCGAGGACGCGATGCACGTGATCGCCCAGAAGGCCGACGGTGCGATGCGCGACGCCCTCACGCTCTTCGACCAGGCCGTAGCCTTCTGCGGCAAGGAAGTGGATTACGCACAGGTGATCAAGAACCTCGGGGTGCTCGACTACGACTACTATTTCTCCCTGACCGACAACTTCCTGGCGGGCGATTACGCGAAGGCCATGCTGACCTTCGACGAGATACTCTCCAAGGGCTTCAACGCCCAGAGCTTCATTGGAGGCCTGAGCGCGCATTTCCGCGACCTGGTGGTGTGCAAGAACGAAGCTTCGCGCACGCTCATCGAACTCGCCCCCACGGTGGCCCGCCGCTATCAGGAATATTCGGGGCGTTGCTCCCTGGGCTTCCTCTTCGAGGCCCTGTCCATCACCTCCGCCTGCGAGGCCGGCTACAAGCAGAGCGGCAACCCCCGCCTGCTCATCGAATTCGCCCTGCTGAAGCTCTGCAATATAACGGCCAATTTCGCAGGCTCCAAGAGCGATGATAAGGGCGAAGCAGCGGGTGGTGTCCGGCAAAGCGAGCATTTTTCTGCGAGCGTGACGAACACCAGAGCAGTGGAGCCCGCACAGACGGAACCCAAACCCGAACGTAAGCCCACGGGACTCTCCCTGAAGGCAATGATGGCCGAAGCCAGACAGGAACCCGCCGCAGCCGAGCCCGCACCCGAAAACCCGGCCACTGAAACCGCACAGCCCGGAAAACCCAGCCTTGAAGAAGCCTGGAAGGCCCTGGCAGACAGTGAGTCCAGGATGCCCCGGCTCTCCTCGGCCATCGCCCAGGCCATCCCCGTCCGAAGTGAAGGCGAGATCCATTTCGAAGTGGGCAACGTGGCCCAGAAAGAATGGATCGACCGCAACTGCCGCCCCCGCATGGAAGCCTTCCTGCAAAGGAAGCTCGCCGAACCCGGACTGCGCCTCGTGGTGGATGTCAAGCAGGCGGACGAAACGGCCAAAGGCATGTACATGCCCTCCGAAAAGGCAAAGTTTTTGCAGGACAACTCGCCCGAATACAATGCCTTGAAGAAGGACTTTGAACTGGAAATCAGCTGACGATGAAACTTTTCTGCACCAATCTGGTCAAGAAATACGGCAAGCGCACCGTTGTCAAGGGCGTGTCGATAGAGGTTGAACAAGGCGAGATAGTGGGCCTCCTTGGGCCTAACGGCGCCGGCAAGACCACGAGCTTCTACATGATCACCGGCCTGATCAAGCCAAATTCCGGCCGCATTTTCCTCGGAGAAGAAGAGATCACCAACCTGCCGATGTACCGCCGCGCACAGAAAGGCGTGGGCTATCTGGCTCAGGAAGCTTCGGTGTTCCGCTCCATGAGCGTTGAGAACAACATCCTGTCGGTCATGGAGATGGCAGGCTTCGAGCGCAGCTACCGCATGGAAAGGGTCGAGACCCTCATCGACGAGTTCGGCCTGCAGAAAGTGCGCAAGAGCCAGGGCATCCAGCTCTCCGGCGGCGAGCGACGCCGCTGCGAGATAGCGCGGGCGCTGGCCATCAATCCGAAGTTCATCCTCCTCGACGAGCCCTTCGCCGGCGTCGACCCCATCGCAGTCGAAGACATCCAGCACATCATCGCCAAGCTCAAGACGATGAACATAGGCATCATCATCACCGACCACAACGTCCACGAGACCCTGGCCATCACCGACCGCGCCTATCTTCTCTACGAAGGCACCATCCTCGAAAGCGGCACCGCCCAGCAGCTCGCCGACAACCCCGAGGTCCGCAAGAAATACCTCGGCCAGAACTTCGAGCTCCGCAAAGCCGTCCTGCACGACAGGTAGCAGAGGGCTCCGCCCCGGACACCGTTCTCATTCCCACGCCACCCCCGAAATCCCGGGGGTGGCGTCGTTCATAGGGCTGTTGATAACTTTTGTGGAAAAAAATGGAAAGAATTGGGAGAAAGTGGAAAAATATTTCTACCTTTGTCCTCACACATCACTATACGCATATAGGACACGATGGCGAAGTTTATCGGATGCTACAAGGCAAAAGTTGACGACAAGGGGAGACTCATCTTCCCTTCCGCCTTCAAGTCCAGTATGGGCGAAGGTGCAAGCCTTCGCTTCGTAGTCAAGAAGTCTCTCTTCGCAGATTGCCTCGAGATGTATGCCTTCGACCAGTGGGAAAGCGATTCGGAAGCGGTGAGAAGCCGACTCAACTTCTTCAATCCCGAACACGCCGAATTCTGGCGGGAATATATGCGAGGCACTGCGGACGTAGAGCCAGACAGCAAACTGGGCCGCATGACGGTCCCCAAGGCACTCCTCGACAAGGCAGGAATCGACAAGGAAGTCGTCTTCGCCGGAAACAACCACCTGATCGAGATCTGGGACAAGGAGAAATATGAAGCCCGGGCAATGGCAAGCGAAGACTTCGTCGCCCTGGCCGAAAAGATTCTCGGTTAGCCGCAGGAGGGCCCGGCAATGTCAGCCTACCACACGCCCGTCCTGCTCAACGAGAGCATCGCGGCGCTGGATGTCCGCGACGAGGGAACCTACATCGACGCGACCTTCGGCGGAGGCGGCCACAGCCGCGAAATACTTCGCCGTATGGGCCCCAAGGGCAGGCTCCTGGCCTTCGACAAGGACGAAGACGCACTGGCCAACGCCCCCGACGACCCAAGGCTGACGCTCGTACACGGAGACTTCAGGTTCGTGCACCAGTTTGCACGCTATCACGGCTGCGACCCGGCAGACGGAATCCTGGCCGACCTGGGCGTATCATCGCACCAGTTCGACACCGGCGAGAGAGGTTTCTCCTTCCGGTTTGACGACGCTCCGCTGGACATGAGAATGAACCATCGCGCACACCGCTGCGCAGCGGATATTGTAAATAGTTACAGTGGGGAAGACCTGGAAAGGATCTTCCGGCTCTACGGCGAGGTGGAAGGGAGCGGGAGGCTGGCGGAACTGATAGTGGCCAGCCGCGCGAGAAGCCCGTTGAGAACCACGGAAGATTTAGGCAGGGCAATTGAGCCCGTCCTGCCTAAATTGTTCGAACACAAGTACCTGGCCAAGATATACCAGGCACTCAGAATAGAGGTCAATGGCGAGATGACCTCCCTGGAAAAGTTCATGGACCAGGCAATAAGGACCCTCGCCCCCGGCGGCAGGCTGGCCGTGATAACCTACCACTCCCTTGAGGACCGGATAGTGAAGAACGCGATAAGGGAGGCGTGGCGGGACGGCGTCCTGGAGCGCCTTGAAAAGAAACCGATTCTTCCTTCCGAGGAAGAAATTTCGTTGAATACGCGCGCGCGCAGCGCGAAACTGAGAGTCGCCGGAAGGCGGAGATGAAAATGAGCGGAAAGATAAGGACTTTCATAGACAAGGTGGCCGGATTCCTGAGCGGCGACAAGTTGATCGAGTGGGGCTTGGACCGCCAGCTCGGTTTCCTGGTCTATGTCTTCGCCCTCGTCTGCCTCTTCATCGCCTGGAGCCTCAGCGTCGAGCAGAACCTGGTCAGGGTGCAGGAAAATGAGCGCACTCTCCAGGAACTGCGCATCAGCTATCAGCAGCGCACCCTCGACCTGGTGGGAATGAACAACCGGACCCGCGTGGACGGCATGCTCAGGGCCCGCGGCTCCCAGCTCCACGCCCCCACCGCGCCGCCTGAACGCATAATCCTCGAAAAATAGCCGGCCATGCAGGTGAACATCAACAAAGTCGGCTTCTTCTACACGATCTTCCTCGCGCTCGCCCTCCTGGCGGTGGGGCAGATCATAAACCTGCAGTTCATCAACAAGCCCGGCAGGAGCTACTCCAAGAAGACCACCCGGGAGGACAAGCTCCCCTGTACCCGCGGCAGCATACTCTCCGACGACGGACGCTACCTCGCATTCTCGATCCCCGAATACAGGATGGGCATGGACTGCGTGCAGGCCGACTCCGCCCTCTTCTCGGCAGGCATCGACTCACTGTCCATCTGCCTTGCCCGCTTCTATGGCGACAAGAAGGCCGCACAGTACAAGAAGATGATAGTCGACCGCCGCAATGAAGGCCTCAAGGGCGGCAGGCGCTACCTGGTGCTCAACCGCCGCCTGCTCACCTGGCAGGAGATGAAGGAAGTATCCTCCTTCCCCATCCTCAGGGCCGGGCGCAGCCTCGGCGGACGCGACGAGGAGAAGGTCGACCACCGCACCTACCCCTACGGACGGCTCGGCTTCCGCACCCTGGGCTACATCAAGGACCAGAGCGAAGTGCCCACCATCGGCATAGAAGGCAGCTGCGACTCGATACTTCGCGGCACCGACGGAGTCCAGCCCATGCGCCTGACCGAGGGCCGCAACTGGATAGTCGACGCCGACCGCGAGACGATAGAGCCGGTGGACGGGCTGGACGTGCAGCTGACCCTCGACATCGACATGCAGGACATAGCCCAGAACGCCCTGAAGGAGATCCTGGGCAAGACCAACGAATTCAGCGCCGGGACGGTGGTGGTGATGGAGGTGTCCACTGGCGAAGTGAAGGCCATGGTCAACCTGGAGAAGAACCGCAAGGGCGGCTTCGACGAGACCTACAACTACGCCATAGGACGCAAGGGCGAACCCGGCTCCGTTTTCAAGGCCGCTACGCTGACCACCCTGCTCGAAGACAGGAAAGTGACCCTCGACACCGAGATGCCCGCGACCGTGACCTGGCATTACGGCGGCGGCGCCCCCTTCGTGGACCACTATCTCGACAAATATTCGACCATCTCCGTCAAGCGCGGATTCGAGATATCCTCCAACAACGTGTTCCGCATCCTGGCCGCCAAGTACTACGACCAGAACCCCAAGGAATTCCTCGACAAGCTGACTAAGGAACGCCGCATCACCGGCGACTTCCCCTTCGAGATCAACGGCATGGCACATGCCAACCTCAAGGATCCCGGACAGAAGAGCGGAAGGGCGGCATGGAACGCTAAGGACCTGCCCCAGATCGCCATGGGCTATACCGTGGAGATCACCCCGCTCCACACCCTCAACTTCTACAATGCACTGGCCAACGAAGGAGTGATGATGCGCCCGCACCTGGTGCGCAACTACCAGAAAAACGGCAAGATAGTGAGGGAGTTCAAGCCCGAGAAACTCGGCACGGTATGCAGCAGGGAGACGGCGCACGAGATGTGGAAGGCCATGCGCGGGGTGGTGACCTCGGAAGGCGGCACCGGCTTCCGTCCGTTCGAGGGCTGCCCGGTGGCTGTCGCCGGCAAGACCGGCACCGCCCGCATAGTATTCCCCGGTACGGGAAGATATGAAGACAAGTCTGGACGGAAGATGCACCAGGCAACGTTCGTGGGCTTCTTCCCCTATGATACGCCCCGCTACTCGATGATAGTGGTGATCTATTCCGAGCCCACCCACAACAACTTCTACGGCGGCAGCTGGAGCGGCCCCGTTTTCCGCAAGGTAGCCGAGGAGATCTACGCCTCGGCTGTAGACTGGCAGGATCCCCTGCCCAAAAAAGGCACCATGCCCGCAGCGGACGAATACCGCAGCTTCCAGGGACGCGAGGACGTGCGGCACGGCATAGTGCCCGACGTCAGGGGCATGGGCCTGCGCGAAGCCCTCTCCCTGCTCGAGAAGGCAGGCTACGAGGTGGCCTTCCAGGGCCACGGCACGGTAGCGGAGCAGAACCCCGCCGCCGGCGACACTGCAGTCACCCGCAAGATCAGCATCAAACTTAAGGAATCTTACTCCAATGAAACTAAATAAGCTTATCCAGGGAATCGACGTGGTCGCGACGACCGGCGACCTCTCATGCGAGATCAGTTCGCTGACCTTCGACTCGCGCAAGTGCGCGCCCGGTTCGCTCTTCGTCGCCGTGTGCGGGACCGAAGCCGACGGGCATGCCTACGTCCGCAAGGCCGTCGAGGCAGGGGCCGCAGCCGTAATCTACCAGGAAGACAGGCCGGAGAACGAAGGCATCACCGGCGCAGCTATGGTCAAGGTGTCCGACAGCCGCAGGGCCCTCGCCCTGGTGGCAGACACCTGGTTCGGACATCCCTCGGGCAAGCTCAACCTGGTGGGCATAACCGGCACCAACGGCAAGACCACGACCGTCACACTGCTCTACAATCTTTTCAGGAGCCTGGGCTGGTGCTGCGGAATGCTCTCCACCATAGCCAATTACATCGACGGAGAACGCATCCCCGCCGACCACACCACTCCCGACCCCATAGTCCTTAACGAACTGCTCGCCAGGATGGTCGAACGCGGCTGCGGCTACTGCTTCATGGAAGTCAGCTCCCACTCCGTGGACCAGGAGCGCATCGCCGGGCTGGAATTCAAAGTCGGGATCTTCTCCAACCTGACCCACGACCACCTCGACTACCACAAGACCTTCGCCGCGTACCGCGACTGCAAGAAGCGCTTCTTCGACTCCCTGCCCGCCAACGCTTTCGCCCTGGTCAACGTGGACGACCGCAACGGCGAGGTGATGGTACAGAACACACGCGCACAGGTGCGCACCTACGCCTGCAGGCGCATGGCCGACTTCCGCTGCAAGATAGTGGAAGAGAGCCTGGAAGGCATGCTGGTGAGCCTCGACGGTACCCAGGTTTGGACCCGCTTCATAGGCGCGCACAACGCCTCGAACCTGCTGGCGGTCTATGCCACTGCCCTGCTGCTCGGCCAGAAGCGCGAAGAGGTGCTCACGGCCATGAGCGCCCTCGGCCCCGTGCCCGGCAGGCTCGACTTCGTGCGCGGAGGCAACGACCTGACGGCCGTGGTCGACTACGCACACACCCCTGACGCACTGGAAAACGTGCTCAAGACCCTGCGCGAGACCGCCCGCGACCGCTCGCTCTGGTGCGTGTTCGGCTGCGGAGGCAACCGCGACAAGACCAAACGCCCCGAGATGGGCGCCATCGCCGCCCGCTACGCCGACCGCGTGGTGGTGACCTCAGACAACCCGAGGAAAGAGGAACCCGGAGCCATCATCCAGGATATCCGCGCCGGAATGGACATCCCAGCCCGCGCCAAAAGCCTCTTCATCGCAGACAGGCGCGAGGCCATACGCACCGCGCTGATGACCGCCCCGCAGGGCGCAGTGGTCCTGGTGGCCGGCAAGGGGCACGAGGACTACCAGATAGTCGGCACGGAGAAACTTCACTTCGACGACCGCGAGGTGATAGAAGAAACCTTTGAAGAAATGAAATAAGCCCGAGAAGCCATGCTGTACCACCTGTTCGAATACCTGAATAACGCCGGAATAGACTTCCCGGGAGCCGGCCTGATGCAGTACATATCCTTCCGCGCCATACTCTGCAGCATAGTGGCCATCTTCACCTCGATGTTCGCAGGCAAGAAAATCATAGCCTGGCTGAGGAAGAAGCAGATAGGCGAATCGATTCGCGACCTCGGCCTCGAAGGACAGCTCCAGAAGAAAGGCACCCCCACGATGGGAGGCATCATCATTCTTCTCTCCATCCTGGTTCCCATACTGCTCTTCGGCGACCTTACCAACACCAACACCCTGCTGCTCATCGGAACTACGGTCTGGCTCGGAACGCTCGGCTTCCTCGACGACTACATCAAGGTATTCAAGCACAACAAGGAAGGTCTCAACGGAAAATACAAGATAGCGGCCCAGGTGGCGCTCGGTCTGGCGGTGGGCCTGACCCTCTACCTGACCGCCAGGGGCGGAGAGAGCTACAGCCGCACCACCATCCCGTTCTTCAAGGGCAACGAGTTCGACTACAAGTGGCTGATCCCCTTCTCCGGACAGTTTGTCAGGGCCCTGCAGGGAGGCCTCTACGTGCTCGTGATAACCATCATCATTACCGCCTGCTCCAACGGCACCAACCTGACCGACGGAATGGACGGCCTGGCGGCGGGCGTCTCCGCCATAGTGGGAGCGACCCTCGGCGTGCTGGCCTACGTGTCAGGTCACGCAGGATTCGCCGAATACCTCAACATCATGTACCTGCCCGACTCGGGCGAAGTCTCGGTGTTCGTGTGCTGCTTCGTGGGCGCGCTGCTGGGCTTCCTCTGGTACAACGCCTTCCCCGCGCAGGTGTTCATGGGCGACACCGGCAGCCTGGCGCTCGGCGGCATCATCGGCGTCATGGCGATACTCATCCGCAAGGAGCTGCTGCTGCCCATACTCTGCGGCATCTTCCTGGTGGAGAGCCTCTCGGTGATAGTGCAGCGCTTCTGGTTCAAGTATACCAAGAAAAAGACGGGAACGGGAGTGCGGGTGTTCCGCATGTCGCCGCTCCACCACCACTACCAGAAAGAGAATCCCGACGCGGTGATCCAGCATCCGGAGGGGATTCAACCCGAAAACAAGATAGTCGTCAGGTTCTGGATTGTGTCGATCCTGCTGGCAGTCATAACCATAGTAACCCTGAAAATCAGATAGTCATGAAAAGAGCAGTCATTCTTGGCGGCGGCGAAAGCGGCGTAGGTGCAGCGGTCCTGGCAAAGGTGAAGGACTACGACGTGTTCCTCTCGGACAGCGGACAGCTGAAGGAGGCTTACCGCGAGCAGCTTCGCAAATGGGAGATTCCCTTCGAGGAAGGCGGGCACACCGTCGAACGTGTGCTCGACGCCGACCTGGTGGTCAAGAGCCCCGGCATCCCCGACAACGCCCCGCTGGTGGAGAAGCTCCACGCGCAGGATACCCCCGTCATATCGGAGATAGAGTTCGCCGGATGGTACGACACCGCACGCAAGATCTGCATCACCGGCAGCAACGGCAAGACCACCACCACCTCGCTGATCTACTATCTGCTGCAGAACGCGGGCTTCAACGTGGGCCTGGGCGGCAACATAGGCAAGAGCTACGCGATGCAGGTGGCTACCGAGAAGCATGATATCTACGTACTGGAAATCAGCAGTTTCCAGCTCGATAACATGTACGATTTCAAGGCCGACATAGCGGTGCTGATGAACATCACCCCCGACCACCTCGACCGCTACGACCACTGCTTCCAGAACTACATCAACGCCAAGTTCCGCATCACCCGCAACATGCGGCCGGAGGACTGCTTCATCTTCTGCTCCGACGACGAGGTGACCATCGGCGAGCTCAACAAGATAGTGGTCCAGGCGCGCAAGCTTCCGTTCACCCAGTACGGACAGGTGGAGGAGGGCGCATGGCTCGAAGACGATACCGTACGGGTGCGCTACGACGGCGACGAGTTCGACATCCTGGTGGAAGACCTCTCGCTCAAGGGCCGCCACAACGTATACAACTCCATGGCAGCCGCCATCACCGGCAAGATCATGAACATCACCAACGAGACCATACGCAAGTCGCTCACCACCTTCGAAGGCGTGGAACACCGTATGGAGAAGGTGCTTTCGGTGGGCGGGGTGCTCTACATCAACGACTCGAAGGCCACCAACGTCAACTCGACCTGGTATGCCCTGGAGAGCGTCAACGCACCCACCGTCCTGATCCTGGGCGGCACCGACAAGGGCAACGACTACTCCCCCCTCGCCGACCTGGTGCGCGAAAAGGTGAAAGCCATAGTCTGCCTCGGCGTCGACAACAGGAAGATCAAGGACTTCTTCGGTGGAATGGTCCCCGTCTATGAGACCCTTTCCGCGGAGAGCTGCGTGAACAAGTGCGCCGAACTCGCGGTGCCGGGCGACATAGTGCTGCTGAGTCCCTGCTGCGCGAGCTTCGACCTGTTCAAGAACTATGAAGACCGCGGCCGCCAGTTCAAGGAGGCCGTCAGGAAACTGTAGGAGGGTCGCAGGATGAGGGATTTCTGGAAGCTCAAGGGAGACCGTCTGATCTGGATCATCGTGGTGCTTTTCGCGATGATCTCGATCGCCGCCGTGTTCAGCTCCAGCAGCTTCCTGGCCACTTCGCGTGGCGTGAGCAAGGTGTCAATCTTCATCGAGCAGACCAAGTCGGTGCTGATGGGATTCGCCGCCCTGCTGATATGCTACATCATCCCCCTGCGCTTCTACCGCACCTTCTCCTTCGTCATTTACGGCGCCTCGGTGCTGATGCTGCTGATGCTCTTCGTCCCGGGCATGCGCGCCGAGCTCAACGGCGCAGTGCGCGGCATCAAGATCGCCGGGCACACGCTGCAGGTGTTCGAATTCGCTAAGGTAGGAGTGATACTCTATCTGGCCAAGGCCATGGAACTCTGGGGCGAAGACCTCGCGGAATTCAAGCAGTTCGCCCTCAGGATCCTGCTTCCGGTGGGAGCCGTCTGCCTGCTGATAATGCAGAACAGTTTCTCCTCCGCCCTGCTCATCGGAGTGATCAGCTTCCTGATCCTATTCTTCCTCAACGTGAGTTTCAGGAACCTGGGCCTTACGGTGCTCATCCTGGCGGGCATAGTCCTGCTGATGTTTCTCACCTACCACGCCTTCTTCGCGGGCAGGCCAGAGAGGCAGAGGACGGCCGTTGGCAGGGTGTTCAACCGTTTCGGCACGGTGGAAAGCCGACTGACCGCCCACTTCGAGAAGGAGGAGGCCGACCTGGCCACCCTTACCGCGGAGGAGGCCCGGCAGCTCAAGGACAAGGACCGTCAGAGCGAGAACGCCAAGGTAGCCATCTCCGAGGGCGGAATCTTCGGCAAGGGTCCCGGCAAGAGCACCCAGCGCTACTCCCTGTCGATGGCATTCTCCGACTTCATCTTCGCCTTCATAGTCGAGGAATACGGCCTGATCGGCGGCAGTTTCGTGATACTGCTCTATCTCATATTCCTCTTCCGTTGCATCAGGCTCTGCCAGCGCTGCACCGCCACCTACTCCAGCGTGCTGATAGTGGGCCTGGCGTTCCTCATCACCACGCAGGCCTTCCTGCACATACTGGTCAACGTCAGGATACTGCCCATCACGGGCCATACTCTGCCACTTATCAGCCACGGAGGCACGGCCTACCTGGTGCTGAGCGGAGCCTTCGGCATGATACTGTCGGTCAACCGCCAGCTCGACAAGCAGGATCTCAGGGTCATGGCCACCAGCACCCTCGAATCGGCAGATATCAACTATACCACCACCTCGCAAGACAGCTATAAGAATGAATAAACCTCGCATAATAATAAGCGGCGGCGGGACCGGAGGGCACATCTTTCCCGCCCTCTCGATAGCCAACGCCATCAAGGCGCTCAGGCCCGAAGCCGAGATACTCTTCGTCGGGGCCGAAGGCAGGATGGAGATGGAACGGGTGCCCGCGGCGGGCTACCCCATCATCGGGCTGCCCGTGGCGGGACTCCAGCGCTCGCTTTCCCCCAGGAACCTGACCTTCATCTTCAAGCTCGGCAAGAGCATCCGAAAGGCCAGGAAGATACTGAAGGATTTCAAGCCCGACGTGGTCGTGGGGGTCGGAGGCTATGCCAGCGCCCCTGTACTGATGAGCGCTTCGCGCCGCGGGATCCCCTGCCTCATCCAGGAGCAGAACTCCTATGCGGGCCTGGTCAACAGACTGCTCGGGAAGCGCGCACGTCGCATCTGCACCGCCTACGAAGGCATGGAGCGCTTCTTCCCCGCCGACAAGATCATCCTGACCGGCAATCCCATACGCAGCGAGATCGCCCCGGCCACGCCGGAGCAACGCGCCGAGGGCTACGGGTTCTACGGGCTCGATCCCAGAAAGAAGACGCTCTTCGTGGTGGGCGGCAGCCTGGGATGCAGCACGCTCAACAATGTGATGAAGGACTGGGTGGAAAACCGCGCCGCGGGCTCTGACTACCAGGTCATCTGGCAGTGCGGCCGCAAGTACAGGGCCGGTATAGACAGCTTCATGGAAGGCCGCCAGGTGCCCAATCTCTACTACAGCGACTTCATACAGCGCATGGACCTGGCCTACGCCGTAGCCGACGTGATAGTGTCGAGGGCCGGCGCGGGCACCATCTCCGAGCTCTGCGTTGCCGGAAAAGCCACGATATTCGTACCTTCGCCAGTCGTTGCGGAGGACCACCAGACCCACAACGCGATGGCCCTGGTGAAGAAGGACGCGGCCATCATGGTGCGCGACGCCGAAGCGACGGAGAAGCTGCCGGAGGCCATCGACAGCCTCATGGCCGACCCTGAACGCATAGCCGGAATGGAGGCCAACATCCTGGGGCTCGGCCGGAAGGATGCCGCCGAAGTAATTGCAAAAGAAGTACTTTCATTGACAGAACATGTATAGCCACTACTATTTCCTGGGAATCGGGGGCATAGGCATGAGCGCCATAGCCCGCTATTTCAAGCATCGCGGCTTCGAGGTCTCGGGCTACGACCGCACCCCCTCGCCGCTGACCCGCTCCCTCGAGGAAGAAGGCATCGCCGTCCACTACGAGGACAATGTCGAGGCCATCCCCAAAGACATCCAAAATACCTTTGTCATATATACGCCCGCAATCCCCGAAGACCTCAAGGAGATGCAGTACGTCCGCAGCAACAACTACACGCTCTGCAAGCGGGCAAAGGCCCTGGGCGAGATAGCCCGCGGACAGGAATGCCTCGCGGTGTCGGGCACCCACGGCAAGACGACCACCAGCACCCTGCTCGCTCACATACTCACCCAGTCGGGAGAAGGCTGCAACGCCTTCCTGGGCGGGATTTCGAAAAACTACGGCAGCAATCTGCTGCTTTCCGACAAGCATCTGCTTGTGGCCGAGGCCGATGAGTTCGACCGGTCGTTCCTGCAGCTGCACCCCCACGTGGCAGTGGTCACCTCCACCGACCCCGACCATCTCGACATCTACAACGACCACGCGACCCTGCTGGAGGCCTTCGGACAGTTTGCCTCACAGGTCGACGTCGACGGGGCTGTAGTGGTAAAGATGGGCGTGCACATCCCCATGTCCAACATCTCGGCGAAGATACTGCGCTACTCCTACGACACACCCTGCGCCTACTTCGCCTCCGACATAACCCCGCTTCCGGGCGGAAGGTTCGACTTTACTCTCAATCACCCCGGCGGACGCATCGAACACTGCCAGATGGGAATCCCCGGAAAGGTGAACGTGGAGAACGCCATCGCCGCCTCCGCGGCCGCGCTGCTTCACGGCACTCCGCCTAAAGCCCTGCGCGATGCCCTGGCCAGTTTCCAGGGAGTCAGGCGCCGTTTCGACATCCGGGTGGAAAGTCCTGAAGTGGCCTACGTGGACGACTACGCCCACCACCCCAACGAACTCCGCGCGGCCATAGGCGCCATGCGCGACATGTTCCCCGGACGCCACCTGACCGGCATCTTCCAGCCGCACCTGTTCACCCGCACCCGCGACTTCGCAGACGACTTCGCAGACGCCCTCGGCGGGCTCGACGCCCTTATCCTGCTGCCCATCTATCCGGCGCGCGAGGAACCCATCCCCGGAGTGACTTCGGAGATCATCTTCGACCAGGTGAAGCTCGAGGACAAGGTCCTGGTGCCACGCGAGCAGCTCATGGACCATCTCCGCACCCGAAGGATAGACTGCCTGGGCACCTTCGGCGCAGGCGACATCGACCGCTTCGTCGAACCCATAGAAAACTATCTCAAGAGCCTCTGATGATACGCAAGATACTCCTCACCGTGACCATCGTCGTCCTTTCGGGCGGCCTGCTGGGCTGCTGGTTCTACTTCGTGGGCCAGCTCTCCGACCGTGGGCTCGAACAGGACAGGTGCACACGGGTCGAGGTCCTGCTGCTCGATTCGCTCGAGAGTGAGATCGTCGACCGCGAGGAGATATGCGACCAGCTCACACGCAGTTTCAAGGGAAAGAGCATAATGAAAGTCGACCTCGATTCCATCGAGCGTGCAGTGCGCGCCCGGGGCGAGGTCATGGCCGCGGAAGTGTTCCGCACCGACAGGCAGACCCTCTCGGTGCACATCGTCCAGCGCAAGCCCGTGGTCCGCTTCGAATCGGGACACGGACACTGGTACTCCGACCCCGAAGGCTACCTGTTCCCCGTCACCAACTCCGTCGACGTGCCGGTGGTCACCGGCAGGCTCCCCTTCCAGGTGCAGGCTTCCTACCGGGGCCACGCCCCGGAGGATGCGCGGCAATGGGTGGAGGAAATAGCGGAGATGGCACAGTACATCGACCGCAACCCAGTGCTCCGCAGGGAGATAGGACAGCTGGAGGTCGACCCTTCGGGTGACATACGCCTCTATACCAGGACTCCCGGTCCCACGATAATCTTCGGGCCGTGCAGCGACTATGCGACCAAGTTCCGCAAGCTCGCGGCATGGTGGGAATATATCCTCCCCCACGCAGGGGAGAACCGCTACAAGACAATCAATCTAAAGTATAACAACCAGATCATTTGCAAGCAGTCATGAACAAATACGCAGCAGCCCTGGATTTAGGATGCGGCAAGGTAGCGCTGGCCGTAGGCGAGCAGACGTCTTCCGGCATACGGATAGTCAGCTACCACGACGCGCCTTCGGTCGGCATCGAGTATGGGGAGATCGTCAACGACATGAAAGTCGAGGAACTCGTCCGCTCGCTGGTGAGCCAGACCGAGGCAGAACTCCAGGAGAAGATCGACCGCGTGACGGTCGGCCTGTCGGGACGCGGCATCCACTGCATCGACGACCCCGAACAGGTGACCAGGCCGAACCCCCAGGCCTACATCACCGACGAAGAAGTGAACCGCATCATCCGGAAACGTTTCGAAGAGAATCCCGGAAACGGCGAACAGGTGTTCGAAGCCATTCCCCAGCGCTACGGCACGGAGGACCGCATAGGCATCACGCGCGACGAGCTGGTGGGTATGCTGGGACGGCAGATCGACGTGGATTTCAAGCTCTTCCTGGGCCGCAGGACCCTGCTTGAAAGGCGGCGCTTCATCCTCAGGAACTGCGGTCTGGCTGTGGACAGGGCCATACTCTCACCCATCGCCTCGGCTCGTGCCGTGCTCAGCAATCCCGAGATGGAGAACGGCGTGGCGCTGGTCGACATGGGCCGCAACTCCACCGAGGTGGCCATAGTCAAGGACAACATCGTGCGCTACGTGGCCGTCATTCCCTTCGGAGGTGAATCGATTACAGGCGACATCAAGAACGTGGCGGGCATCACCCGCGACTGGGCCGAGATACTCAAGATCAAGCATGGCCGCTGCTGCGCCGAATATGCGGTGGAGAACAAGAAGCTCCTGCTCAAGAACGAGAACGAGGCCATCGACGGCGAGATGGAGATCAGCCTGCTGGTCCGCACCGTGGAGGCGAGACTGAGCGAGATATTCGACGCCGTGCGCTATGTGATAGAACAGTCGGGCTACGCGTCCAAGCTCACCTCGGGCATCGTGATAACCGGCGGCGTCTGCCACCACGAAGACTTCATCCAGCTGGCCAACGCGATGCTCGGACAGAAGGTGCGGCTGGCGGCTCCCCAGGGGTCGATTGACAGCTCGAGCGTGGAAGACGCCTTCGACGTCTACGCCTCGACTGCCGTGGGGCTCGTGCTCGAGACCCTGGATCCGATGCTCTCGCACACCGACGTGCGCTCCGGGGTCACTGCCGGAGCGGGACCGGAGACCGGAGCCGGAAACGGCACGATCTTCGGCGACGACCCCGACGCCGTGCCTGGCGAACGTCCATCCGGCAAGAAGAAACGCGGCAAGGAGAAGAAAGAGAAGGAGGACAAGGGCCATAGCACAAGCTTCTGGGGCAACCTATTTTCAGACAACGACAAAGCTTAAGACATGGATGCAGATTTGATACCTACCAGCTGGGAGAGGCGCGGAAACATCATCACTGTCGTGGGAGTGGGCGGCGGCGGCAACAACGCCGTGTCGTTCATGTATTCCCTCGGACTCAAGGACGTGGACTTCGTGGTCTGCAACACCGACGTGCAGGCGCTCGAGAGCAGCCCCGTCCCCACCAAGTTGCAGATAGGCCCCATACTCACCAAGGGTCTGGGAGCGGGAACCGACTACACTGTCGGCCGCCAGGCAGCGGAAGAATCGCTTGAAGACATAGCCCGTTTCTTCGAGGGCGATACGCAGATGGTCTTCGTGACCTGCGGCATGGGCGGCGGCACCGGCACCGGTGCAGCCCCTCTCGTGGCCAAGACAGCCAAGGAGATGGGCAAGCTGACGGTCGGAGTGGTGACCGTGCCCTTCCGCGATGAGGGCAACGAGGCCCTCTACCGCGCGGTGGAGGGCATCAGGGAGATGAGCCGCCACGTCGACAGCATCCTGGTGATCGACAACCAGAAACTCTACCAGCTCTACGGCAAGATGAGCATGCGCAAGGCCTTCTCCAAGGCCGACGAGGTGCTCGCCACCGCAGTCAAGAGCATAGCCGAAATCATCACCAGCAGCGGCTACATCAACGTGGACTTCGCCGACGTGAAGAAGGTGATGCAGAACAGCGGCGTTGCTATAATGGGCATAGGCGAGGCCGAAGGCGAAGACAGGGCCACGCGGGCCGTGGAGGAAGCCCTCAGCTCCCCTCTGCTGAACGACCTCAACCTCCACAGCGTCAAGAACGCCCTGATCAACATCACTGCCAGCGGCGACGACGAGAACGGCATCTCGATGGAGGAACTCTCGCAGATCATGGACTTCACCTCGCAGTACACGGGCGCTACCATCAACTTCAAGCGCGGCATCGTGTTCGATGACTCGATGGGTCCGAAGATCAGCGTGACCATCATAGCCACGGGCTTCGAGATGTGGCAGCTGCCTGTCATCGACGAGAGCGAGATCAACCGCAACAACCGCATCGAGGTAAGCTACGTGAAGAATCTCTTCCGCTCGCGCAAGCGGGGAAGGCCCATCGCACCGGACAACGTCAAGATGCTCAACAAGCAGCACATGGGCGGCATCCCTGCACTGATAGTCGACGACGTTCGGCTCATCAGGGAGCTGGAAGAAGAACCGGCATGCATCCGCCGCGAAAGGATGCTCAACGTGAAAACCACTGATCCTGAAAACGAATAATACCATGGAGAAACGACGCAGGGTGCGCTTTGCCCCGAGTCCGACGGGTCCGCTCCACATGGGCGGAGTCCGCACGGCCCTTTATAACTACCTGTACGCAAAACAGGCTGGAGGAGATTTCATCCTCCGCATCGAAGACACTGATTCACAGCGCTTCGTGCCAGGCGCCGAGGCCTATATCATCGAGGCCCTCCGCTGGTGCGGCATCTATCCCGACGAAGGTGTGGATGCTGCTGGCAACGTGGTGGAAGTGGCTTCTCAGAAGCACCCCCACGCCCCCTACCGGCAGTCGCAGCGTCGCGGCATCTACCGCAAGTACGCTGAAGAGCTCGTGGAGCGCGGTTATGCCTACTATGCCTTCGACTCCGCGGAAGAGCTCGCAAAGCTCCGCACTGAAGCCGAGGCCGAAAAGAAGACCTTCATCTACAACTGGGAGACTCGCGGTTCGCTCTGCAACTCGCTGACGCTCCCCGCAGAGGAAGTTCAGCGCCGCATCGCCGAAGGGACCGACTGGACCATCAGGTTCAAGATTCCAGAAAACCGCATGGTGGCGATGGACGACCTGATCCGCGGACACATAGAGGTCAACAGCAGCACGCTCGATGACAAGGTGCTCTGGAAGCGGGCCGACGAACTGCCCACCTACCACCTTGCCAACATAGTGGACGACCATCTGATGGAAATCACCGAAGTCATACGCGGCGAGGAGTGGCTCCCTTCCCTCCCCCTGCACTATCTTCTGTATGAGGCATTTGGATGGCAGGATACCCAGCCGCGTTTCGCGCATCTTTCGCTGCTGCTCAAGCCTGACGGCAAGGGCAAGCTCAGCAAGAGGGACGGCGACAGGCTCGGCTTCCCTGTGTTCCCGCTCCGCTGGGTGAACGCGGAGGGCGAGGTGTCACGCGGCTACCGCGAGGACGGCTACTACCCCGAGGCTTTCGTCAACATGCTGGCGTTCCTGGGCTGGAATCCGGGCACTGAGCAGGAGATCTTCTCGCTGGAGGAGCTGGTGAAGGTGTTTTCGCTGGAGCGCGTGGTCAAGTCGGGAGCTCGCTTCAATCCCGACAAGGCCAGGTGGTTCAACCAGGAGTACCTGCGCATGAGGCCTCTGGACAGGCTGGTGGCAGAATTCCGCGCCGCGGAAGGGGCGCGTGTCGCCGCCTTCAGCGACGGATACATCGGCGAAGTGCTTTCGCTCATGCGCGAGAGGGTGCACTTCCCCACTGAACTGGCCGAGGCCACGTCCTTCTTCTTCGAGGCCCCCGGTTCCTACGACGAAGCCGCAGTGGCCAAGTTCTGGAAAGACGAGATTCCGGCCATCATCCCGCAGGTACGCATGTTCGTAGCCGGACTGGAGCCCTTCACGAAAGAGCACATAGGAGAATCGCTGGAAGGGCTGATCCGCGACAACGCCTGGCCGATGGGCAAGGTGATGAACACCCTGAGGCTCTTCATGGTAGGCAAGAGCGTCGGCCCGGGCGTCGCCGACATGATGGCCATCATGGGCAAGGACGAGGTCCTTCGCCGCATTGACAAAGGCATAGTTACCTTGAAATAAAATGAGAATAGGTTTTGCATCGGATCATGCTGGGTATGAGTATAAACAGCAATTGATCGCTTATCTCAGACGGAAAGGGTATTCCGTCGTGGATTATGGGACGCATGGCACGGCCAGCGTCGACTACGCCGACTTCGCCCACGACCTGGCCAACGCCGTCGAAACCCGTGAAGTCGACCGCGGCATCGCCCTCTGCGGCACCGGCAACGGCATGGCCATGACCCTCAACCACCACAAAGGCATCCGTGCCGGCCTCGCCTGGAACCGCGAGGTAGGAGCCCTCGTGTCGCAGCACAACGACGCCAACGTCCTCGTCCTGCCCGCCCGCTTCATCACCCTCACCATGGCCCGGCTCATCACCAGGACCTGGCTCGAAACTCCCTTCGAAGGTGGAAGACACGCCCGTCGCATCGCCAAGATACCTTGTGCTTGACGGCTGCCCCGTGGAAGGCATGGAAGCCTTCTTCGAGTCACATCTCTCGCACGACCTGGCCGACTACCCCGGCGGGATCGTCCTCCCTTTGGACAAGCCCTACCGCTGGACTTCCGCCGACCTGGTGCGTAAATGCAAGTTCACGCTGCAAAAGCATTTCGGCGAACGCAAGCTTAAAGTCGGCCACGCCGGCACCCTCGACCCCCTCGCCACAGGACTGCTGCTGGTCTGCATCGGCAAGGCCACCAAGGAAGCCGAATCGCTGCAGGCATCCGTAAAGGAATATGTCGCCACGGTGGAATTCGGCGCCACGACGGCCTCATATGACTTGGAACAGCCTGTAGACCAATATTTTCCTTACGAACATATCACCGAAGAGAGTGTCCGGGCCGCCCTGCCCTCCTTCCTCGGTCCCCAGGACCAGGTGCCGCCGGTCTTCTCGGCGAAGATCGTCGGAGGCCTGCGCGCCTACGAGTACGCCCGAAGCGGCGAAGCTGTGGAGCTGCGCACCAACCGCATAGAAATCTACGATATCTCGCTGGAATCCTTCACCTTGCACAACGTGATGGAAGGCGACGGATACATGGTCGACGAAGTCGTGCGCCATGTGCACAACTACCACACCTCTTCGACGAGCGACGGCTCGCGTCCTGCCGCGACGCTCCGCATACGCTGCTCCCGCGGCACCTACATCCGCTCTCTCGCCCGCGACCTGGGTCTCGCCCTCGGCTCAGGCGCCTACCTCACGGCACTGCGCCGCACCGCCTCCGGCGACTTCCGGCTGCCGGCCTGAAGATTGCAGACAGGCATGGCTCAGGCCATGCCGCGCTGCTTCTTGATTGTCTCGTAGGCTTCCTGTACCTTGCGGAACTTCTCCGCCGCGGCCCTCTGCACGTCGGGGCCGAGAGTAGCCACCTTGTCGGGATGGTTTTTCATGGCCATGCGACGGTATGCAGCCTTAACCTCGTCGTCCGTCGCCGAGACAGGAATCTCGAGCACGGCATAGGCAGAGTCGGTGCTCTTGTAGTACATCGCTATGACCGAAGCGGCGTCGGACGAAGTGAGCCGGATGGCCGATGAGATGGCTTCCAGCACATCTTTTTCAGACCTTGCGAAATCCTTGTCGGCTGCGGCGATCTGGGTGAGGTAGTGGAAGAGCTGCAGCCGCTGCGAATAGTTCATGTTGGAGGCAATCTGCGAACCGACAGAATAGATGTCGACCTGCTGACGGTTCAGCCCTTCTAGCATGCGCATTGCCTCGGAGACGGCCGCTTCGCCGAAATTCCTGCGAATGAACGACTTGACATGGTCAAGTTCCTCCTGCCGCACCCTGCCGTCGGCCTTTATGACGGCTGATGAGAGCACCAGCAGGCTGATCAGGAAACTGTTGCGCTGCCCTTCCCGGCCCTGGAAAGACCGTGTAGTACTGCTCCATCCCGAAGCGGAGCCCGTGCCGCCATCACCGCCTGGCAATCGCTTGCCTATATCTACAGTAGCATCGACGACAGCGCCCAGCGCAAAACCGATCAAAGCTCCGATGGGCCCATAGGCGACCCACCCGAGAAAACCGACTATCCATTTCGCTCTTCCCATAATGGTGCAAATGTACTAATAAAAACGACAGGTATTACTTTTCAGCCCATAAGGACGGTCCCCGAGAAAAAAATCACAAATAAATTTGGTTTATATTATAAACTTGTTTATATTTGCATCGGGATTAGGGCAGACTGCGCAGCTGTTCTTAACCCAAAACCAGCTAAACACTTGATACAATGGAACAGAACAAAGAACTTACGGCAAGCGAAAGCCTCGCCCTCATCTCCGAAACGCTCAACAACAGCCGCAAGGATATCCTTCGGGGCAGTGCAAAGTACTTCATGCTTTGGGGAGCACTGCTCACCGCTACTTCCCTTGTAATCTATCTATTATGGCATCTTACAGGTAAACCGCAGTGGAACTTCCTGTGGTTCGCCATGCCGGCCATCGGCTACCCTCTTGCCGCTCTGATGGGTAAGTATAATAAGGCGATGCCCCAGAACGAGGTGAGCAAGATGCTCAGCGGAGTGTGGCGCGTCTTCGGGGCATTCGCAATCACACTCAGCGCCATCGCAATCTTCCTGGTCCCCATGCACGTGACGCTCATCATCGTCATCATCATGGGCCTGGCAGAATGTATGTCCGGCGTCCTTCTGAAAAACTGGCCCATCATCATCTGCGGCTTCCTCCTTGGCGTCGGCGGGGCGGTGTTTGCCATGCTGGTCAAGGGTGACGCGCAACTGCTGATTTTTACCCTTGGTGGCGCTCTGCTGCTTGTGACCGGAAGCATCATGAAACTTCAGTACAAGTAGCCTATGTTTCCCAAGTTAGACCCGCTCCTTCATTCGGAGCTCCGGCTGGCGGTAATGAGTATCCTGGCTGGAGTGGATGAAGCCGACTTCACCTATCTCAAAAAGCAGACAGGAGCCACGTCTGGGAACCTCAGCGTGCAGATTGACAAACTCACGGCCGCCGGCTACATCACGGTGGAAAAAGGCTTCAAGGGAAAGATGCCCCGCACTACCTGCCGCATCACCCCGGCAGGCCAGGAAGCCTTCAAACAATATGTAGAAGCGCTGAAAGAATACCTTTCGGCAAGTAAATAATCACAGTAACTATGAAAAAGATTGCCAAGACCATTTTATGGGGCTTGTTGGCCGCCGCATGGCTTTCCGGAGCGAATGCATGGGCACAGACAAACCCGCTGGAACAGGGTGCGATGTCCGTAAAGAAGCTGGATGACGGACTGTATTATATGGAATATAAAGGAGATGACGGCTTTGCCGGTCTCATGGAGAACGGTGGCGGACGCAGCGCTGCTGAATTGTCGGCTTACGTCACGCGCTTCTTCTCCAAAGGCTTTAATCAGCCAAAGTCCGGGACTCCCGGGCCGATGGACTACGGTTGCTCCGCCCTGACTGTCCATACTCCTGAAGGCGGAGTCCTGATGGGCAGGAATTTCGATTTCAATTCGGTCACCGGAATCGTCCTTCATACGATCCCCGAGCGGGGCTATGAGACCTACACCACCTTCAACACCAATTTTTTTGGTTTCGGAGAAGGATGGGTTCCGGAAGGCCTCAAGAATCAGTATATGGCGCTCGCCGTACTGTTTTTCGCCCTGGACGGGATCAATGAGAAAGGACTGGCCGTCGCAGACTTGATGGCAGGAGACAAAACCCAGACGAATCAGGAAAGCGGGAAGCCTGCACTGACCACCACATCTGCCATCTGCTACCTGCTTAAAAACGCTGCCACCGTGGAAGAAGCGCTGGATCTGCTTCGTGAAATCGATATGCACTCCGACATCGGCGCTGCACATCACTATGCCATTTCCGACGCCACCGGCCGAAGCGTTGTGGTCGAGTATGTGGACAACCGGATGGAAGTGGTGGAGTCAGCTGTCGTTGCCAATCATTACCTTTGCGAAGCCAAACTGAACGTCGGCCTAATGGAAGGAGACCGCCGCTATGAATTCCTGTGCAGCCAGATCAAAGCCTCAGGAGGAGTAATGGATAAGCAGCAGCTCACGCAGACGATTGCATCTGTTTCCTTGCCGCCGAGTGAGGGCAGGCACATGGGCACTGCCTGGACACTCGTGATGGATCTCACCCATCCTTCCGTCACCTACTACTCCCGTCGCCACTTCTATAAGCCATTCCACTTTGAATTCGAACGGAAAAGAGAATGAATGGACGCGAGCTACATCGTTCGTCCATACCATGGATCTCGCGTCCAGCTTCAGGTCGGATTCCCGAAGAAGCTGGACGCGAGAAGTATCAAGCGGCGCCTGGATCGCGTTCGCGTCCAAGGGGGCGGCGCAGCGGGGAGGCGCGGATGGCAACGTTTATTTATTCCAATCGGATTCTTCCAGTTCGAAGAGTTGTTCCACGGTCAGGCCGAATATATGGGCGATTTTCAGGGCCAGCACCGTGGAGGGATTGAAGCGTCCCTGTTCTATGGCAGCGATGGTCTGCCGGATGACACCAGCCTTTTCGGCCAACTCTTGTTGAGACATACGTACACGCGCACGTTCTACACGTATATTATTCTTCATCGCGTAAGAGTTTTTTGTTATCCGACCATAAAGATACTTTGAAAATCAACAGATAGTACAGGATGAACGCCGGAAGGGATGTAAAATATTTCTTTATCACCATTATATGCACGAACGTGTCTTTGTCCTGGAGCAGATGAGACAGAATCCAGTTGCTGAGGGCACTAAGGATTATGATTATAACATAGAGGATGACCGTCCGTACCAGCGCCTGCTGTCGGAAGACGGAAATACGTTCATCCTCTTCCCGTTCCTGCGAGAAGGCTATAAGTATGGGAGCTATGCAAAAAAGGAGCTCGACTACCAAACTTGCCCAACCCGCACCGAAAGCATCGGGTTTGTACGAAGTCCAGAACAGTTCATGGGCGATTGCCCTGAAGCAGACCGAAAAAAGAAGCACGCAGAGCGACAGCAACACCCAGCCGACTACCTTCCAACTATAAGGAAGCATTTTTAATGATTTCATGGTCGGAATTGATTATTTGTTTTCTACAACAAAGATATATATTAATTTACAAAATGCATACAATTATATACATTTTGAATATTAATATAGACACTTTCCCCTCGAACATCAGTCTTTCTTACATTTTCTGCGGAAAACTCCTTACCTTCGTGACAAGCATTTCGTCTGATGCGGAAGAACGCGGTGGGCGAAAAAGTGCGAACGATTTGTGTAATGAAAAAAACGAAATGCAATGAGAAAGACTTATCACATTTCTCTATCTTCTCCTGACGAAGTCCTGTTCCGAAGCGAAGCAGACCTGGTACGAGGCTTCAATTCCCTGGCGCTGGCTACTCTGGAAACCGACTCGCGGCTTTTAGCCGACGGCTTTCCTTCAACCCACTTCCATGGATTGTTGCAAACGGATGCCCCGGAAGAAGTACTGTACCGAGCGCGCTATTCCTATGCCCGGTCTTTCAATCCAAAGTACAAGCGTCGTGGAAGACTGGCTGAGAAGTACGGATTTATCCTGGAAGTAGAAGGCTATCACCACACTCTGGCTGCCCTCAACTATGTAAATCGGCAGGGACTTCACCACGGCATCTCCTCCACCCCTTTCGGATATCGGTATTGCTCAGCCAATGCGTATTTCTCACGCCAACTCGGAAAGCGGTCGCCGATTTCATTACTGCCTGACGACCAGCGATACAAGTATATTCCACGAGGCGTACACATCCCAGTTAGTTTTCGGATGGACGCGTCAGGCATGCTTCTGAGGGAAGACATACTGGACGTGGCACAAGTAGAAGCCATATATGTGACTCCACGCAACTTTCTGTACCAGATGAACAGGATAGGCGACGAGACCTCGCTCCGGGATCAGCAGGCGGAAAAATCGTCAAGCCCTCTTATCACGCTGGATCTGCTTGAAAAGGGCATGCCTGACTTCGACCTCACCCAACTTTTGAAGAACGAGAATGGTAAACACGACCCGAACCGGATTTCCGACCTCGAACTCTGCCAGCTTATAGACGAACGCTGTCTCCCGAAATACTTCCGCGGAGCAACCATCTACGAGACAACTGTTTCACAACGCTCCTTCCTTTTCGACCTCATCAGCCGTAACCTATGGAAGACGCTGAAGAAGAAGACTACCGAAGCGCAACTTAAACGGTGCCTCTGCCTGAAGTAGTTTCTTATATGCGAACAGGCTCATCTGCTTTATCCAATCTCCCGGACGCGAGCCACATCGTTTGTCCATACCATGCATTTCGCGTCCAGCCTCATGTCGGATTCCCGAAGAAGCTGGACGCGAGAAGCATCAAGCGGCGCCTGGATCGCGTTCGCGTCCAAGGGGGCGGCGCAGCGGGGAGGCAGATACACCAAACCGCATCCGTAAATTTTTCGGTTTTCTCCTAAAATTATTAGGAGTTATGAAAAAATGTTGTAATTTTGTGGTGTGACCAATCCCGCAGAGAAGCAAAATGGAGAAACTGACAGCCAAGGAAGATGAGATCCTGCGGATGTTCTGGACCCACGGGCCCATGTTCATCCAGGACCTGCTCAAGCATTTCCCGGACCCGAAGCCACACTACAACACCGTCGCCACCCAGGTGGGCTTCCTGGAAGAGAAGGGCTACGTGGGCCGAGAGAGGTTCGCCAACGCCTACCGCTACCATGCCCTCGTCGACGAGCACGGCTTTGCTGACAGGATGATTTCCGACACCGTCGAGAAATTTTACGACAATTCCTACGCAAGCGTGGTGTCGCGCTTCGTGGAAGAAGAGAAGATGGACCTCGATGAACTCAAGGCCCTCATCGCCCAGATAGAAAACAAACGTCCATGAACACCTTTCTCATATATCTGCTGAAAAGTTCGGTCTTGCTGGGCATATTCGACGCGTTCTTCCTGCTGGTAATGCGGCGGGACGGACATTTCCGTTTCAACCGCTTCACCTTGCTGGCGGGAAGCGCGCTCTGCCTCCTGCTTCCTCTGCTGCAGATCCGCACGTCCGTGCCTACAGTATATTCGGAATGGATAGCCCCGGCTATGGTTGGCGCTGCAGAGCCTGCCGCGGACGCTCTTTCACACGTATCCCATGCTTCCAGCCCCGACTGGATGGCATTGCTGCTGATCGCCTACGTCGTCGGCGCTGGCGTCACACTGGGTTTCTACGCAAGGTCCTACTGGGGCATGTTCCGAATGCTCCGGCACACTACCGGCGAACGGCATTCTGGCTACGTGCTTCATCTTGCAGACAGGGAAACACCTTCCTTCAGCTGGATGCGGCACATCGTCATCAACCGCGACGACCTTGCGAGATATCCCGCAATACTCACTCACGAACGCGCACATGTCAGCTGCGGACACTCCCACGACCTGCTGCTCTCCTCGCTCCTGACCGTCTTCCAGTGGTTCAATCCGCTGGTATGGATATGCCAGGCCGAGCTCAAGCTGCTCCACGAATACGAAGCCGACGACTTCGTTCTCAATCAAGGAATCGATGCTACCCAATACCAATTACTGCTCGTTAAGAAAGCCGTGGGGGAAAAGCGCTTTCTCCTGGCCAACGGCTTCAACCATGCACAACTCAAAAACCGTATTATCATGATGCAGACTACAAAAAAGGCAGCCTGGAGGAAGCTCTCCGTGCTGCTCCTGATTCCCCTCATGGCCGGCGCCCTGCTTCTGCTGGCCGAATGTAAACCCGCGCCCAAGGAAGACGTCTCCGCCATGGAAGAAGTCCCGTCCGACAATACCGGTTCCGCCATTGATATGGATAAGCCGGAGGCCGTTCCTTTCAGTGAGGTCGAAACCAAGCCCATGTTCCAGGGCGGCGATGCCAACAAGTTTTCCAATTGGGTCAATGAGCAGCTCAATTACCCTGAGGAGGCAATAGTCCGGGAACTTCAGGGTCGAGTGACCTTGCAGTTCACCATCGAGAAAGACGGCAGCGTCACGGGTGTCAAAGTGCTGCGCGGAATCGACCCGATTCTCGACAATGAGGCCGCGAGAGTCGTTTCACAGTCGCCCATGTGGACTCCGGGTTATGTCAACGGGGAGCCCGTGCGCGTTGTCTTTAACTTTCCCGTTCTCTTTCAATTGAAATGAGACGGATTCTCTGCCTGCTGATTGCGCTTGCCGCCGTAACGCCTTCAGTTACGGCGCTGGCGCAGCCGGCGGCGGACTCGTCGGCCGGGCGGCAGGCGGTGCTTGCCGAGGCGCGTCACCTCAAGAGCCTCTACAAGACCGATGAGGCCATTGAGAAGCTTTCGGCATTGGTACGGCCGGAGAGCTTCGATGAAGAGGTCTTTGCGGAACTGGCTGACTGTCACTTCATCAGCAGTGACTATGAGACCGCGGCGGGCACCTACCAGATGCTCAGCCTGCAGAATCCCGGAAACCTGTTCTACAGCATCCGCCTGATGCAGCTCGCCTTCAGGATGAAGGCCTACCCGCAGTGCGCCGAACTGGGGAGAGAGGTGCTCGCGCGGGATTCCATCCCCGCCATCGCAGCCCTGACGGGCGACGCCTACAATCTCGCGGGGATCGCAGATTCGGCGAAGGTCTGCTACCGGCAGGCCCTCGCGCTCAAGCCACACAATGACGTGGTAGTGAGCAAGCTGGCGAATATCATGCTTTCGGAGAAAGACTACGACGGGGTGCTGGAACTGAGCTCGGACTATCTGTCCCTGGACCCGGAAAACATGACCGTGCTGCCCATCCACGGCCTCGCGTATTATCTGAAGGCCGAATACGATTCTTCCCTGACGGTATTCCTTAAGGTGGAGGAGCTGGGTGACGACAGCTACCCTATACACTACTACACCGGACAGAGCTATTGGAAGACACGCGTCCCCTATAGGGCAGAGAGGGAACTCGAGCGGGCATGGGCCATCGATTCCAGCGACGCCAACCTGGCCTGGGCCATAGCTGCGGTGAAGAGTGAGATGATGCGCCCCTTCGAAGAGCATGTCAAGCCCTGGCTCGAAAAAGCCGAGGCCATGATACGGCCCGATTCGTCGCTGGTATCGCGCATACACCAGCAGTACGGCACCGGCTACTACGCGATGGAACAGTTCGACAAGGCTATAAGCCACTACCAGCAGGCGTACAGCTACGATCCTGCCTACATCCAGGCGATCTCGACCATAGCCTACTGCTATGAACGCCAGAAAAAGTACAAGCTGGCACTTGAATATTATGAGCGCTACCTTACCCTTGCCCGTCCCGGCTCCCGAGGCTACGAGTTCGCAAAAAAAAGCATTGAATACATCAAGGGCGAGCTGTTCATGGAACAATAATTGTTGAACACCCGGACGATGAAACGTCTTTCTTTAATCCTTTGCTGCCTCCTGGCAGCGACGGCGGCCAGAGCCCAGTTCATTCCCGGCGGGCTCTTTGAGCGGAACCAGGGAGATGTCATAGTAAAGGTACTGGAGCAGGGCTCCGACAAGCCCGTACCCTATGCTTCGGCCTACCTGACGGCCAGGAACGATACGCTGATCACCAACTTCACCCTCACCGATTCCTCAGGCGTCGCCCGCATCAGCAAGGTGACGCGGGGCAACTACGTGCTGACCGTAGAGATGCTGGGCTACAAGCCCTACAGCAAGGAGGAATACTTCTCCTTCGGCTGGGAGAGGGATTCCGTTGACCTGGGCGTAATCCGGATAGCTGAAGACGCCGAGATGCTCGATGCCGCCCACGTGTCAGCCATCGGCAACCCCATAGAGATCAAGCAGGACACCATAATCTTCAACGCCTCATCCTTCTTCCTTGGCGAGAACTCCATGCTGGAGGACCTGCTCAAGCGCATGCCGGGCATGGAAGTGTCGAAAGACGGCACGGTGAAGTACAACGGCGAGACCATCCAGAAGATAACCGTGGGCGGCAAGACCTTCTTCTTCGACGACCCGAAGATGGCCCTCAAGAACCTGCCGGCCAAGGTGGTCGACAAGGTGAAGGTCATCGACAAGGTGAGCGACTCCGAGCAGTTCACCGGTGTGGCCACCGACCGCGAGAAGGTGATGGACCTGGAGTTCAAGCAGGAGTTCCAGAAAGGCTGGTTCGGCAATGCGACGGCCGGGGCCGGCACGACTGCGGCCGGCGACCGCAAGGACGAGATGGTCGACAACCGCGGTTTCCTCTATACTGGCAACGTGATGGCTTCCGGCTACAACGAGAAGGACCAGATCACCCTGGTGGGCGGGGCCTACAATGCGCCCATATCGGAAGACAATGCCGTCTTCGTAGTAGTCATGGACGACGATGACGAACGGACAAGGGTTGCGGTCGGCGGCGGTGGCGGCGGTATCCAGACCTACGCGCAGGCCGGCGCCAACTACAACACCACCCGCATCAAGGGCCTCGAAAGCACAGCAGCCGCCAACTACAATCATTCCTTCCGCGACTCCCGCAGCCGCTCGGAGCGGACCACCTTCGTCAGCGGCGGCAGCGACATCTTCACCGGCACCGAGAGCAAGAACTTCGCAATGAACGACAACGTGAAGCTCAATCTCGAACTCAAGAATTCCAAGCGCGACAAATTCCTCTTCAACTTCACTCCGACTTTCCAGTATGCCGGCGGAAAGACTGAAGGCTACAACGACAACAGTTCTAGCCAGGTCGACGGCGGACAGCAGCTCAACAGCGCCTCGTCGAGCAACTATGCTGAATCGAAGCAGTTCTCGCACAATGCCTATATCAGTCTCGGCATCAAGGACATGGGAGGCAACAAGGAACGCAGCCTGACCCTTTCGGGCAGTTATAGCATATCGGATTATGACGCCGACAGCCGCGAGTTCTCGCAGACTTTCCTCCAGACCTCGCCCGACCCCGTGACCCGCGACCTTTTCTACGTGACGGACAACCGCAACTACCGAGGAAACCTCAGGCTGTCCTACAACGAGCCGCTCGCTGAACGCTGGACCATCTCCGTCAACGTCAACGGTTCCGGCTCCTGGCGCAACAACGGCAAGGACGCCTTCGACCGTACTTCCGGAACCCCGGGCTTCAATCCTTCCATCATCGACAAGAAGGACTATACCAAGCGCAACGACTACTATTCCTCCTATACGAAGAACACCTACGTCTATTTCAATGAGAGCGTTCAGGTCCAATACAAAAAAGACCGGACCTCCCTGCAGCTCGGCGCGCAGATGCAGGAGACCCTCAACGAGACCCGAGCCATGTCGCTGGGCCGCGAGACCGAAACAGGTATCGGGGAGTGGCTCTTCGACTGGAACCCGTACCTGAACTTCCGCTGGATGAAGCAGCAGAACAGCTTCAGCATCTACTACAACGGCCGCTCCACACGCCCTTCGGTCGCAAACCAGCTTCCGGTACTCGACATATCCGTACCTACGAGGCTTCGCATGGGCAACATCTACCTCAAACCGTCATACAGCCATAACCTGAACGGAAGCATCTATCTCAACAACCCGCAGAAGCAGCGCAGTTTCAACGTATACCTGACCGGATCCATGAACCAGCGCCAGATGGTAACGGCCAGCTGGTTCGACGACGACGGCATCCAGTACAACATCCCGGTCAACTCGGCCAAGCCTTCTTTCTCGGTCTCCGCATATACCAGCGCCCAGGTTCCTCTGACCAGGGACAAGAAGCTGAAGCTTTCTGCAGGACTGAACGTTTTTGAAAGCCGTTCCGTCAGCTACCAGAACACCCGGAAACTGGCCGGACTGGACGTGGATACTTTCGACTATACCGCCTTCATGCGGGAATTCTGGGGCGATGGCAACGGAGACCGCTTCTATTCAGGCAAGAGCGGCTTCAGCGAGAGCACGACCAACAGCCTGTCGCTCTCGCCCCGGCTCAGCCTTGATTACCGAGGCGACGCCCTTTCCGTCTACTTTGGCGGCTCCACCACCTACCAGTCTGCGCACTATTCCCTCGACAGCAATGCCGACACGAAGACCTGGAGCAGTTATCTGGACCTTGAAATGGAATGGGATACGAAGAACGGCTGGGAACTGGAGACGGAAGCCATGTATCGCTTCTACCACGGCTTCCCGGAAGGCTACAACACCCCGTACCTGATGTGGGATATCAGTATCGTCAAGAACATCAAGCAGTTCTCCATCGGCATACACGCCAGCGACATACTCAACAGCACCCGTACCACGCGCCACATCACTACCGAGAACTACGTCGAGGATTCGATGTACAACCAGCTGGGCCGCCATTTCTTCATCACCTTCAAATGGAATTTCGGCAAACTCAACGCCGCCCAGAGCCGTAAGGCCAACCAGGCGGCGATGCAGATGATGTTCTAGGGCCCTGTCAAAGGGCGGCGGTCCACCGCGCCAGAAGCTCCAGAACTTCAGGGGCGAAGGTCTCTTCGATCTGCGGGTACTCGTCGGTCAGGCCGGTGGTGCAGTGCTGGAAGAGATGGTTGAGGCCCTCGCAAGCCTTGATCTCGTTGCGGGGGTTGGCGGGAAGCCCCTTCTCCAGGGCGCCGAGGTTGGCCTGCGCATCGACCTGGGTGTCGCGCGTCCCGTTGAGCGCCAGCACGGGGCAGGTCACCTGCGAGAGCCGCTGCGACATGTCGAGCTTAATGAAATAACGCATATACGGCAGATTCATTTGCGCCTGGACGGCCCGGAGATTCTGCAGAAGGGCGTCGGGGAGATTGTAGCGGCTCGCGTCGGGCAGCGGCTGGCCTTCACGGATTGCATCGAAGGTCGCTTCCAGAGCCTTGCAGTAGCGTTCCGTGGCCTCTTTGTCGAATCCTGCCTGAGGAAGCATGATACGATTCTGCAAGAGAAGCGTTTCAGCGCCGGATACCACCATTCCTGCCAGCGAGACTATGAAATCGGCCTTCCCTTCGGAGGCCAGCATCAAGGCTATGGTGCCGCCTTCGCTGTGGCCCAGTACGCCCACGCGGTCGAAACGCTCGCGGAGCAGCGCCACCCCGGCAGCCGCATCTTCCTTCAGGTCTTCGGTAGTGCAGAACACCGCGTCGCCGGTCGACTCGCCGAAACCCCGGTCATCATAGCGGAGCGTGGCTACGCCATGACGGGCAAGGAAATCTGCTATTACCGCAAACGGCTTGTGCTCAAAGATTTCCTCATCGCGGTTCTGAAGTCCGCTGCCAGTGACCATGAGTATCACCGTGGTAGAGCGGTCGCATGCTTCCGGCAGAGTCAGCGTCCCGCGAAGGACGGCCTCGCCGTTCGAGAAACTGACATCTTCGGTTGCATAGGGGAACGGCGGTTGCGGGGTCTGTGGCCGGTTCCTTTTCGGCTCGCCCGGTGTCAGTGTCAATGGAAACGACATTCCGTGCTGGGAGAAAGTACCGACGATCTTTCCGCCCATGAGAAAACCTTCGAAACTGGCGCCTATGGACGGAATCTCAATGTGCGTGGCGCCGAGCGGTGTGAGAGATGCAACGGCGGGGATGCCTCTCGCGCCCTGGTCGGGCACGTCCATCTTGCATCCCTCGTCGGTGAAGTGGAAAACACAGGTCAGCTTTGTTCCCTGTACATCAATGGCGCCAGACCAACTCCCCTGGGGAAGCTGCGCCCGGCAAACGCCGACCGCAATGAGCAGCAGCGAAACAACGATTAGTAACTTTTTCATGGCTTGGCAAATATAATACAATTTGCCGGCATTGCCCAGCAAATAGAACTACCAGCGGAGCCAGGCGAGGGCGGCTTCCAGAGGCTGCTCGGTGGGGACGTCGGGGGCGATGGGGTCGTCGCAGAAGATTTCGCCGGTGCGGGCCATGTCGCAGCCGGCCGCAATCTCATCGGTCAGCAGGGCGTTGTGTCAGTATTATCCTACAGCACTTCGTGGATGATGCCCGAAGCACCGGAGGTATGGCTGCCGGAAGTGGAGGCATTGCCGGTGTAGTGCAGCGTGCTGGCGCCCGAGAGGCTGACGCTGATCTGGCCGTCGCAATGGATATAGGCCCTGCTGGCGCCGGAGATGGAACCTTCGCATTTGTCGCAGGAGAATGCGTAGCGGCCGCCGGAAACCCTCTCTGCAATCCTGCTCGAGCCGGAAATGCCTATCCTGAGGTCGGAAACAGCTCCGATCATCTTGGCAGCGGACGCACCGCTCAGGTCCAGTTCAAGCTTTTCGGCATTCACGTCGCAGGTAAACTCCGAGGCACCGGACAGATGGATTGACATCTCGTCGCCCCCGATCCCATAAGAGGAACGGAATTCCGAAGCACCCGAGAGGTGTATCGTGGTCAAGTCCGGATTGTAGGGGATGATGACTTCCATGTCGGGACCCATGTTGATGGTCCAGGGCCTGAGATGGATTATCAGTGTGCTGCCACTGATATCGACCAGTACTTTCTCCATGATCCCTTCGCCGGCCGTGACCACGGCTCTGTCGATCTTGTCGCTCACCGTGACCTTGAATGCATCGGATACGGAAAGTGCGGTATACGGCCCGTCGATGGAGAATTCTTTCGTGACAGGGTCACCCCCGAACTCGCTGCAACTGCAGAATACCGACATCAGCAGCGCTGAAAGAATAATGAGATGCTTTTTCATGGCATAGCTTTGTTTTGTTCGCAAATATAAGGAAAAAGGCAGGACGTTACCTTGCCTGCAGCCTTTCGCCGGTGAAAGCCATCACTTCCTCTTCGGAAAGACTGTTTCCCGCATAGTTTTCAGGATGTTCAAAGATATGGTCAATCCCGTCGCTCTCCTCCAGGGAGCGGACCGACGACTCAATGTTGCTGAGCACCATGAGGGCGGTCATCCTGCGGTCCTTGTTGCGGTTGACATGGTCGATGAGGGCGGATGTGCCGAAGGTCAGTATGATGGACAGCGTGGTCCCGGCGAAGGCCACCAGGAGGTCCTTGACCCAAGATTTTGACTTGTTTTCCATTTCAATCTTAAAATTGCGGCTACAAAGATAACTCTTAAAAATAGTGAAAAAAAGTACTATCTTCGCCCACTCAAAGCGAAACCGCCCATGAAAAGGATCATTTTGTGCATGCTCGTCGCAGCGGGGCTCTCCCTGACCGCCGTGTCCGCCCAGGACCTCAAGGTGACGGAGCTGCCGCAGCAGATGCTGCGCGTTGAGCCGGGACAGTATTCCGGCATCACCTGGCTGGGCGGGGACCGCTATGCCGTGGTGGATGACAAGAGGAACGGAGGCGGCATCGTTTTCTTCGACATTCCCCTGAGGGAAGACGGAAGCGTACGGGCGGCGCAGGTCCGGCTTACGGTGCCGGAAGCGACGGAAATGTCCAGGGAATCCGGACTGGACTGCGAGGGTATAGCCTACGCCAACGGAAAGCTCTATGTATCAGCCGAAAGCGACCAGTCTATCCGAGAATACGACCTCGACGGGAATGCGACCGGAAAAAGCTTCAGGATTCCGCCGGAATTTGACAAGTCGGCCATACAGAAGAACCTGGGATTCGAAGCCCTCACCTACAATGCGACCACGGGCAAGTTCTGGACCACCACCGAAGCTCCCCTCAAGGAGGATGGGGAAGATTCAAGGCTTCACCGCTTCCAGCGTTTCAATTCCCGGCACCAGCCGGACGGATGCTGGCTATACCGGATGGACGAGCCGATCAGGCCCCAGAAGGGAGGCCCCGCAGCCCTGGCGTATGTCTTTGGCATATCGGCACTCGCCGCGCTCGACGACGGACGGCTCATAGTGCTGGAGCGGGAAGTATTCGTGCCCATCAAGCGCTCGCGGGCAATCCTGACGGATTCCTTTTCCCACGTCAAACTCTATCTCGCCGACCCTTCGGTCAATACTTCCGGGATAATGTCCAAGAGGTTGCTCTGCGAGTTCGAAACCCGCATCGCCTCGACGGCGGCAGGTTTCAACGTAAACCTCGCGAACTATGAAGGCATGTGTCTCGGCCCTCAGCTTCCGGACGGACGCCGCTGCCTCATCCTTCTGGCTGACTCGCAGGGGGGCATGAGCCACCTGGCCGGCCTGATGGGAAGGAAGCGGCTGACCAATGAGTTCGTGAAGGTGATCCTGCTGGATTACTCCTTGTAGAGTCCTTCGCGGGAGAGCAGGTGGTCGAGGTTCGCAAGGCCGTACATGACCACGGCGGTCACCACGGCCGAGTGCTCCATGTATTCGGGAATCGTCTTGTTGAAGATGTCGTGCTCCGTGTGCCAGATCTCGCGATACTCGAAGTTGTAGCCCTTGGGGTCGGTCTCGCGGAAGGAGATGGCCGGCACTCCGTTCATCGCGAAATAGGCGTGGTCGCTGCCGCCGGCGCGGGTCGGGCGCGGCTGGGCCGGACCTTCACGCTTGTTCACGGTGAAGGGGAAATCGGGATTGACGCCTTCCAGAGGCTTGCATACTTCCACGAAGTCATCATACATGGCCGGGGGCACCATGATGCTCGTGGCGCAGAGCGGGCCTCCGTCACGGTTGAAATAGTTGGATATCTTGTCGAGGGGCACGGTCTTGTTTTCCACGAAGAACTTCGAGCCAAGCAGGCCGAACTCCTCGCCCGTCCAGATGCAGAAAAGCATCGTGCGCCGGGGCTTCGCGCCGGCAGTGGCCAGCAGGCGGGCCGCCTCCATGGTCACGGAAGTGCCGTTGCCGTCGTCGACCGCGCCGGTGCCGATGTCATAGGCGTCGAGGTGGCCGCCGGCCATCACGTATTCCTTCGGATACTTGCTTCCGCGCAGGATGCCGATCACGTTGTGATATTTCACCGGACCGCGGTAGAAATGGTTGCGGATCTCGAATTCCAGCTGGAAGATGTCCTTGCGGAGCACCTTCTCCCTGACCACCTTGAACTGGGCCTCGTCGAGCAGGATGTCGCAGACGCGCGGCAGGTTCTCCATGGTGATGTCGTAGCAGTTGGCACGGTCGTACAACACCTGAAGGGGCACCTTGGCCGAACGGATGAATCCCAGCACACCGGCCTCGACCATCTCGCGGTAGAACAGGGCCGGGGCGGTCTCATATTTCTTCAGCGGCTTGGGCTCGGCGTCGCGGTTTTCATAATTCCAGCGGCGTATCTCGTTGTTCTCGCGGTCGATCTCCTCATTCTTTGCGATAACTTCGGCGCGCTTCTCGTCGGCCTTGGCCGACCAGTCGATGGCCATTCCGTTCGATTCGGCGTCGAGCAGCACCCAGGCGCCCTTCAGCGCACCCTTCATACGGTCGAAGTCGCGGCGGGTCCTGGGTTCCATGAGCACATGTCCCGCCTGCTTGCCGCGCGTGCCTGCAGTATAGGACGGAGTCCCGAAATGCAGCACCATGCCGTCTTCGCTCAGCATCCTGCCGAACCAGGGACCGCGGTTGAAACCCACGTTGATCTGGCCGGCCTCCTGCACCATCACCTCAAGCCCCCACGACTCGAACTGCTCCTTCACCCAGGCTTCAGCCTCCGTCAGGGCGGCGGAACCGATGAGGCGGCCGCCGATCACGTTGGCCAGGAAGTCGTCGTGCTCCATGGTCCGGTTGTCCGTGGTTCCGATTTCAATGATTTTCCTTACGGTCTTGTCCTGTGCCAGGACGCTTCCGGGCAGGCTGAATGCAAGCAGCGCCCAGAACAGGATGAGAGAGATACGTTTCATGATTTTTAAAATGTTATGGCGACAAAGATAAGTATTTTGCACTATCCTTCGTATCTTTGGCGAAAATTCGATTTTCGTGTCATGTTCGAGAACGTCAAGGTCATAGCTTTCGATGCCGACGACACCCTGTGGGAGAACGAACCTCTCTTCAGGGAGGGGGAAAGGAAATGGGCGGAGGAGTTGCACGAGTTCGGCACCCTGGAGTCGCTTTCAGCGGAGCTTTACGCCACTGAAGCCGCCAACATGGCCGAGCTGGGCTACGGAGCCAAGCCCTATCTGATATCCCTGCTTGAAACATCCGTCAGGCTCGCGGGCGACCGCCTCACCGGAAGCATGGTGGGGCGCATACTCGAGACGGGAAGGGACATAATCCGCAACCCCGCCGCTCCCCTGCCCGGTGTGCGCGAAGCACTGGAAGAAATCCGGGCCACGGGGCGCTACCGCATGGTGTTGCTCACCAAGGGCGACCTGCTCGACCAGGAGCACAAGATCGGGCGCAGCGGCCTGGGCGGCCTCTTCGACCGCATCGTCATCACTTCCAACAAGTCACTCGAGACCTACAGCCAGCTCTGCCGGGAGGAAAGCATACTGCCGGAAGCCCTGCTGATGGTAGGCAATTCCTTCAAGTCGGACATAGCGCCGGTGCTCGAACTCGGCGGATGGGGCGTACACATCCCCTTCCGCATACTCTGGGAGCACGAAAAGACTGAAGAATACGAACACCCGAAGCTGCTCCGCCTGGAGCGGATGGCAGAACTCCCCGACCGGCTTCCGGGACGGTTTATTCGCCCGACTGTGCCTGAATGATGACCGCCTTGGTCCGGGGCATGGACCAGCGGGGGGCCGACCGGTCGTCGCCGTCCGAAAGGCCCATCCACCAGAAGGTCGCCACTCCGGCGGCCTTTGCCTTTTTGGAAAAGTAGGAGGCGAATTCCACATTCGCATTGCTGTCCTCTCCGGTTCCCCCGCCCCACTCCCCTATGATCACGGGAACGCCGAGACGCTTGACCAGGCAGGCGTCGATGTTGGTGAACAGTTTGTCGATGTCGGCTTTCTGCGATGCGAACTTGTCGGCTTCCCAGTAGCTGTGGATCTGCACGGCGATATGTCCCGGGGCCTCCGGGAGCATCAGCTGGTTGAGTGGATCCTTGAGGTGGCTGTTCCAGGTGCCGTCGCCGCTGCAGGCGCCGTAGGTGTTTACGACGAGGTTGCGCTGGGCGTTGTTTCCGCCGGTCCCGCGTACCGTCTCAACGAACAGGCGGGCATAGCTGTTGATTCCATTATATGCCGACGCCGCCACCGCCGCATCGTAACGGGCCGGAGTCGCGAACGATGCGAAGCACCATGAATCATAGGAGTCCAGCATCTCGTTGTAGGACTCGAAGAGCAGCTTCTCGCCGTAGTCCTTGAAAGTATTGGCTATCTGTTCCCAAAGGGATTCGTAGCGGCTCTGCGCGGCTTGGAACTCCTTCTCCCCCGCCACCAGCCATGCCGTGGAAGAGGCTCCGGTGTCGTGATGGACATTGAGAATGCAGTACATGCCTTCGTCTATCACATAGTCGACCACTTCCTTGACACGGGCCATCCAGGCGGCGTCCACTTCAGTGCCCGTCCAGGTGGAAGGGTCCCATTTGGTTCTGCCGTGGAGGGTTATCTTCCCCATATGGGGATACCAGGTCACAGGGACGCGTATGGCGCCGAACCCGGCTTCCTTGAACATGTGGATCAGGCTGCGGGTGGCCTGAGGCTGTCCCCAGGCGGTTTCATAATCTTTGGGGGTACGCTGGGTCCATGCCTCTATCCACATGTTGTCGAGGTCTCCGCTGTTGCTGTCGAGGGTGTTGCCAAGGTTCCATCCGGCACCCATGTGGTCCACGGCCTGAGCCGCGGTCTCGAAAACCTCCTCCACCTCCGGTTCGGGCTCAGGATCGGGCACGGGAACGACAGGCTCAGGCTCGACAGGTTCACAACCCGCCAGGAGCAGACCCATCGCCAGCAACGCTGAAGCAAGGATTTTACGTATCGATGTAGGTTTCACGGGACAAAGATACGATTTTCCGAAAAAAAAAGACGGCCGCTTCTTCCGGTGCTCAAAGCACCGGAAGAAGCACACAAATTACCAATACTATCCTAACCCTAATCAATTCCATCGACCGTCTGAATCGTTCCGTCCGGATTATATTTCAGCTCGCAGACCTTGAGGCTCCTCAGGCGCGTGATGCCTCCGGAAGGGACGCTGTCGTGGTGGAAGAGCCACCATTTGCCGCCGTATTCCACGATGGCGTGGTGGGTGGTCCAGCCTACGACAGGCGTCAGGAGTTCTCCCGTGTAGGTGAACGGTCCGTAAGGATTGTCGCCTATGGCATAGCAGAGATGATGCGTATCGCCGGTAGAGTAGCTGAAGTAGTACTTTCCCTGGTATTTGTGCATCCAGCTTGCCTCGAAGAAGCGACGGTGGGTGTCGCCCACGGTGAGGGGCTTTCCCGCCTGGTCCAGTATTACGACCGGACGGGAATCCTCTGCGAACTGCAGCATGTCATGAGAAAGGCGCACGACGCGGGGGGGGATGGCTGGTTCTCCGTCCTCCGGGTAGGAGGTCCCGCAGTCCTGCGCCAGGTTGTCGCGGTAGCGCTGGAGCTGGCCGCCCCAGATGCCACCGAAATACATATAATACTCACCGTCCGCATCGTCATGCAGGACGGCCATGTCTATGGAATAACTTCCGCGGATGGGATCCGGCTCCGGTACGAACGGTCCGGTGGGCTTGTCGGAGATTGCCACTCCGCAGCGGAAGATGTCAGTCTTGTCCTTGGCGGGATAGTACATGTAGTAGCGCCCGTCGCGTCCACGGACCACGTCGCAATCCCAAAGCTGCCTCCTGGCCCACGGGATATCCTTCAGGTCCAGGACCTTGCCCCAGTCCTTCACCGGGGAGGTCATGGGGTCGGGACCTTCCAGTGACAGGACGTGATAGTCCTTCATGTCGTGCTGGCTTCCGAAATCGTCTTCCGGGACGGGGGCTGCCCAGTCGTGGGACGGATAGATATAGAGCTTGCCGTCGAAGACATGGACGGACGGGTCCGCCATGTAGTCGTCCGGGAAAAGGTAACGTTTGATCACTTTATCTGCCATGGCTGTTTCTGCTTATAGTGAGCGTGCTTCTATCGCACGGTTGATTTCATCCATCCTTTCGTCGGACAGTTCATATTTGGAGATGATCCAGATGGCAAGCATGAGGAGTACCGCCGGTATCACGCAGACCATCCACAGTATGCCCTGAAGGGCCAGCGGGGTCTGCTCGACACCGGGCTGGAACCCCACGATCGCCAGCACGAGTCCGGGGACTACGCCGCCGAGGGCCATTCCCGCCTTGAAGAAAATGCCTGTCAGGGCGTTGACGATGCCCGCTATGCGCTTGCCTGTGGTGAATTCACCGTAGGCTATGACTTCGGGCACCAGGGCCCACATGTAGCCCGTGGCGGTGATGATGCCCGTGGACTTGACGAACTGGGCGATGCAGAGCAGCACGAAATTGTCCTTGGTTGCCGGTATCGACACGAAGGTGTACATCATGGCCATGCCCACGATTGCCGTCCCGAGGAAAAAGTAGAACATGCCCTTCTTGCCGATCTTGCGCTTGATGGCAGGCACCAGGGGCATGAAGATGAAGGCCGGAATGGTTCCCAGCCACATGAACAGGGTGGTCAGCAGCGGGGTGGCCTTCACGTTGTAGGTCATGAAATAGGAATCTGCGGCATTGCCCACGCTCATCATCGCGAATGCCGTGATGAAGAAGAAGGCGAGTACGCGCAGCGGCTTGTTGCGCACGAACTCCATCCAGAGGTCGCTCACCTTCACGTCGGCCGAGGCCTTCTCGTCCATCACCACCCTTTCCTTGCACTGCGTGAAGCAGAAGATCAGCAGCAGCAGCCCCGCCAGGGCGAAGATGGTCATGGTTATGAACCAGGCCGAGGCGGACTCGGGAGTGTTGTACACCGCCACTTCCCTGCCAGTCGCGGGGTCCAGGACCTTGGGGGCGAAGATGGCGATGATCAGGGGGAGAGACTTGACACACAGGGCTCCGAGGTTGGCCATGAACATGCGGGTGCTGGTAAGGATGGTTATCTCGTTGGTGTCGCGGGTGAGGGAGGCGTTGAGCGCTCCGTAAGGCACGTTGACCAGGGTATAGCACATCGACATGCCGACATAGGTGACATAGGCATATACCAGCGATCCGCTGAACCCGTTCCAGAAGCACAGGATGGCCAGCACCACAAGAGGAATGCCGCCGAGGATGAGCCATGAACGGTATTTTCCCCACCTGGGGTTGCTCTTGTCGACGAAGGTCCCCACGATGGGGTCCCAGATCACGTCCACCAGACGCACCACCAGGAACATCACGGCCGCGACTGAAGGCCTGAGGCCGAAGACATTCGTATAGTAGAACAGCAGCCAGATGCTGATGGTCTGGTAGATCAGGTTCTGCGCCATGTCGCCGGCGCCGAACCCTATCCTTTGCATCCAACTTAATTTATAGAAGCCTTTGGCCTCGGAAGTCTGATTACCCATTATTTTGATTTAGGTTTTTTCTAATACAAAACTATAAAAAATGGCCCCTCGAAGGGGCCATGAATGTTTCAGTGAATTACAAAAATGTATCAAACTTGTCACATTCGTTACATATTTGGTAAAAAACGGAACTTATACCAGTTATGCTATTGAAACAGCTTGTCGAGGGCTTCGCGGTCAGTGGAATTTGAATACCTGGCGACGAATTCCTTGGGCGACATGCCGAAGTAGCTGCGGAAGGAATTGGAAAAATAAGAGGGCGTGGAGAAGCCCACCCTGTAGGCCACCTCGGAGATGTTCACCTTGTCGTGCACCATCAGATATGCCGCCTGTTTCATGCGCGTGGACTTGATAAGGCTGGAAGGTGATATGCCGAGTGTCTCCTTCAATCTTCGGTTCAGATGTACCCGGCTCATGCCGACCTCCCGGCTCATGTCCTCAACCCCGAAGTCCGGATTGTCCAGGTTTTGCTTCACCAACGACATGACCCTGTCCATGAAACCCATTCCCGACGTTGCGACCTTGACTTCATCGTAATCGTAGTGAGGGCTTCCGGAGAATTTGCCACGGATAGTGTCACGGGAACTGATCAGCTGCGCCAGGCTGCTCTTGAGCAGGTCGATCGAGAGCGGCTTGGAAAGGAAACGGTCAGCGCCGCTGTCGATGCTGTCCAGATGGCTGCTTTCATCGGAAGAAGAGGTGAATACGATGATGGGGATATGGTTCGTGACGGGATTGCGGCGGATTTTCCGGCAAAGTTCCAGGCCGTCCATGCCCTCCATCTTGAGGTCAGTGACCACGACGTCGGGCTGTGCTACGGAAATGTCGGCCCAGGCCTCCCGGGCACCGGGGAAGGTTTTCACGTTGTACTGCGAACGGAGTTCTGCCAGCAGATAGTCGCGTATCTCCGGATCGTCGTCCACGATGACCACATTGCGCTTGCGTCTGGCAACCTTGTCGGACGATTCCGCCGCAGGCTTGAACTCGATGTCCTCGGTGCTGCGGACCATCTCTTCGGTGGAAGGTATCTTCGTATAAAGGTCCTTGTGGTGGGACGTGGCCGACATCTCCCGTTTCGAAAGATGGGCGCAGCCTACAGGCATCGTCACACTGAAGCACACTCCCCCGTCAGTGTTGTAGGCCGTGATCGCACCATGGTGCAGCTCCACCAGCATCTGCGTCAGGCTGAGGCCCACGCCGCTTCCCATCTTGGCGTCCAGCACGTCGCTCTGGAAGAAGCGCTCGAAAACCTTTTCCAGATTTTCATCCTCTATGTGAGAACCGCTGTTGGTAACGGTGATCCCGACTTGCCTGGAAATGTCAGGAGGGAGGGAGCCTCCGTTCTTCTTCGGAGCTGATATCCTTATGGTTATGCTACCTCCGTCGGGGGTATGCTTGAAGGCGTTGGACAGCAGGTTGAAAATAATCTTGTCGAAGTTTCCCTGGTCGATCCAGAGATTCACCACCTCAGCCTCTGGCTCGAGGACCAGGGCTATGTTGCGCGTAACCGCCATGTTGTCGAAGGACTGCATGATGTCACGCACGAAATATACGATGTCGGTCTCCAGGAAATGCAGCTGCATCTTTCCCTCATCCACCTTGCGCATGTCCATGATCTGGTTGACCAGCCGGAGTATGCGCAGGGAATTGCGGTACATCAGGTTGTACAGGTCTTTCCTGTGCGGTTCGGTCTCCGATTCACGCATCTGCTTCAGGGGCGACATGAGAAGGGTCAAGGGGGTGCGGATCTCGTGGGAAATATTCGTGAACATCTTGAGCTTCAGCTCTTTGATCTCAGAAGCTTCCTGCTCTCTGATGCGTTCGACGCGACGTCTCCGGAAATAAATGACCAGCCAGGCAAGGGCAAGCAGAACTATCAGATACGCAAGGTACGCCCAGAAGGTCAGATACCATGGCGAAAGCACCCTGACCTCGATGGAGGTGGTGGAATACTCCTCGGGAGCCCCGTCGAAGAACGCCTTCACGTTCAGCGTGTATCGTCCGGCAGGGAGATTGGTGAAAGAGGCTGTGTGCACTGAGAATGGAAGTATCCGCCATTCCTTGTCGAAACGGTCCATCTTGCAGGCATACCGTATCTTCAGCGGATTGGTATATTCCAGTACCGCAAACTCGAGGGCGAAGGAATTGGACTTGTATGGCAGGGTTATACGGCCAGCCTCGGTGATGTGTTTGTCGAGAATGTTGTTCTCCCTTGAACTGTCGTAGTCCACTTCCTCGTTGAGGACAGTCAGGCGGCTGAAATACAAAGGGGGCACAGGATGCGACATCTGCAGGAACTCAGGGTAGAAGCTTGTGAGACCACCGGTTCCCCCGAAATAAAGACGGCCGTCATCATCTTTCATGGACGCCCCGAAGTGGAATTCGTTTCCCTGCAGTCCGTCGTAGGAATAAAAGTTCGAGAAATTGCCTGAAGCGGGGTCGAAGCGGTTGAGGCCGAAGGACGTGGCTACCCAAAACCTGCCGTCGGAATCTTCCTGGATGGCCTCCACCACGTCGTTCGACAGCCCGTCAGCCTCGGAATAGACTGACACCGTGCCGCTGGTGCGGTCGCAGACCATCAGGCCTTCACCGCTTCCAATCAAGAACCTGCCGTCGGAGGCTTCGTGTACGCAGTACACCCTCGCCTTCTGGGAGGAGTCTCCCAGATTGTAGGAACTCAGCTTTCCGTTGGAATGGTTGTAGCACATCAGGCCGTTGGCTGTTCCCAGCCATGCGATTCCGGCCTTGTCGATGTAAACGGTGTGCACCCACTTGTTGATATCCTCGGTGATTCTCCTGACCACCCTGCCGTCCGAGGCCGAGATCATGCCCAGACCTTCACCGTAAGTGCCTGCATATATTATGTCACCCACCGGATCATAGGCCAGGCAGGATATATGGAATGCCTCTCCCGGAGGATGTGTGGAAAACCGGCGGAAGCCCTGGGAAGGCGTATAGGTAAAGGTACCGTCCAGATAGGTTCCGATCCAGAGTTTACCGTGCCTGTCAAAGACCAGGCCCATCACCGAGTCGTTGGTAAGGGCGCTGTTGGAGGAATTGAAGACCGTCCTCCTGCCGTCCGGCGATATCTTCAGGAGTCCGCCGCCATCTATCCCTATCCACAGGGAGCCGTCCCGGGGATCCTTTGCAAGCGAAGATACGCAGCCTCGGTCGACCGCGGTATATTCAAAGCCGTACATGGAGCGCGGGACCACCATTACGCCGGTCTGGAATGCACCTATCCATATATTGCCCTGGTTGTCCTGCATCAGGGAATGGACTTTCCAGCGGGAGATATCCTGAGATCTCGAAGGAATGTCTGCGTCGTCAAGCCTGTCGGAATCCATGTCGTAGGTACACAGGCCCCTGGTCTCCGTTCCCACCAGGAACTCCCTGCCGCCCCGCTGGGCAGGACTGTAAATGAGTGAGAAAACCTGGCATCTGCGTGCTGCGGGATTCCGCGAAGCATGGATGGTGCGTGAAGATGCCCTATAGACAAAGATACCGTTCATGGAGGCGATCAGAATGTCCCCGCTGGAAGGGTCCTCGGCGAAGGCTCTTACATGGACCACGGGGTCGAGTCCTACGTCCTTCCGTTGCAGGGAGGCGCCATCCACTACCGACAGGCCGCCGGTCTCACCGCCAATCCATACCCAGCCCCTGGAGTCCTGGAAAAGGCAGTGGACATAGGGAGAAGGGATGTTCATGTCGAGTAGGGTCCGCCTGTTCCCTTTCATCTCATGCGAAATCGGGTCTATGACATATATCCCGTGCTGCGAAGTTGCAACCCACAGTTCCGTTTCGTCATTGCCTACCTTAACCTCTATCATGGATGAGATGTGCTGAGTAGAGCCGGGCACGTCCGGGTCCTGAAAGTCGAACAGGGAGAAAGAACGGCTGTCCGGCTGAAATATCTGAAGTCCCATCGACGTCCCGATCCACAAAGCGCCGCAACTGTCTTCAAACACGGACATCACCAGGTCGCTGGCCAGGGCGTCGGTCTTGTCCCTGCGGTATCGGAAGGTGAGGAAATCCTGACCGTCAAAACGGGCAAGGCCATTTTCAGTGGCTATCCATATGAATCCTCTACCGTCCTGGTAGATGTAGTTGACATGGCTGCTGGGCAGGCCGGAGTCTGAAGTATAAAGCCGTGGCCGTTGTGCATCGGCCACTGAAGGCAGCATGCACAGGACAGAAAAAACTATGAAAATATACCAAAATTGTTTCATGGCGGCTGACACTTGCAGTTATGTCACAAATTTAACTATTTATTGGGATTTTGAAACATGTTGCAAAAAAGAAACATATAAAAAAGAAGGCTGGCCAAACGGCCAGCCTTCAATTCCTTACAACTCTCAGACTATTTGAGGTAGTAGAGTTTCAACGGCGTGAAGCCGCTGCCGGTGAAGAGCAGGTGCTGCTCATCCAGCAGGTCGAGGATCGGGTCGCCTTCGAAATTGATTTCGATGTAGTAGGTGCCGTCGCCGTTGTCGATGATGCGCTCATTGCCGGTGGAGATGTCTTCGCCGGTCCAGGTGGTGCTCCACCAGCCGGTGGTGATGCGCATCTGCACCCAGTCGCTGCCCTGTGCGAGCAAGTAGAATGTACCTGACTTGATGACATCCCAGATTTCCTGGGGGAATGTTGCGATACATTCGTTGTTGCCGTCATGGCCGTCGAGGCCGAAACGGTAGACGCCGTTCCAGTTGACTTCTCCGGCAGAGCCGTCGCCTTGCCAGAATACCACTTCTTCCTTGGAGTCTCCTCCACCTTCTACCCATATCTCTTCCTCGAAGTAAATTTCCAGCGGAGTGTACCGGTCACCTGTGAACAGCAGGTGCTGTTCGTCCAGGACGGACAGTATCGCGTCGTCTTCACTCAGGTTGACCGTCAGGGTGAAGGTGCCGTCGCCGTTGTCGATGATACGCTCATTGCCGGGCATGATGTCCTCGCCGGTCCAGGTGGTGCTCCACCAGCCGGTGGTGACTCGGATCTGAGGATCGGCGGACTCCAGCAGCAGGTAGAAGGTCTCGCTCTTGAGCTTGTCCCATATATCCTGGGAGAATGTGGCGATACACTCATTGTTGCCGTCGTGGCCTTCAAGCCCGAAGCGGTACTGGCCGGACCAGCTGACCGCACCGGCGGAACCGTCGCCCTTCCAGATGGAAGTCCTGACGATTTCCGAGTGGCCGCCGTCGTCAACCCAGATGTCTTCCGAGAAGTAGAGTTCTAGCGGCGTGAATCCGCTGCCGGTGAAGAGCAGGTGCTGTTCATCGATCATGTCGACGATCGGGTCGCCTTCGAAGTTGATTTCGATGTAGTAGGTACCGTCGCCGTTGTCGATGATGCGCTCATTGCCGGTGGAGATGTCTTCACCGGTCCATGTGGTGCTCCACCAGCCGGTGGTGATGCGCATCTGCACCCAGTCGCTGCCCTTGGCAAGCATGTAGAACGTACCTTCCTTCATGGCTTCCCAGTGGTCCATCGGGATTGCGAATATCTCTTCACCGGTGGATCTCTCCTCGGAAGAGAAGCGGTAGGTGCCGTCCCAGGCGACCTCACCATGCGAGCCGTCATTCTTCCAGATGGTCGTCTTCACAGTCTCCCAGTGGCCGCCTTCGGACTTCGGTTCGTAGGTCAGCTCCGGCATGTCGAACACCCTTCCGTCGAAGGTATGGACCTTGCCGACGAAAGTACCGTCATAGACTTTCTTCGGGATGTAGATGATTACTGAACTCGTACCCTTGCGGTAGAACTTGGCATCCTTGATAATATCCGGATTGCCCTCGGCATCGAGCAGTTCCACGCTGCTGATGAATTCAAGGTCGGTTCCGTAGATGGTGAGCTGGTCTCCGCCCTGGATACTTTCACCGTCCTGTTTGGAATAACCGGAAATCTCGGTCTTTCCAAGGGTGAGCGGCAGCCTGGACACAGCCTCTTCGTCGTTCGAACGCAGGACGAGCGATCCGCCCTCTGCCGAGAAGCCGACGGGCGCCGTGACACGGATCATCTCGCCGCCGACAAGTTCAAAGTCGGTGACACGGACGTCGCCGGGGAATATGATCTCCTTGACATCCTTGAAGCCAGTACCGTTGATGGTCATCTGGACGCCGGGGACCACCTTGGTCGGGAAGAACACCTTGATGTTCAACCCGAGGTTTTCCTCGATCGTTACGTCTTCAATACATGCCGAAACCGTACCCGAAAGGACAAGCGTCAGCAATATTCCGAAATATACAAATAGCTTCTTCATGATTACCATCCTTGATTTTGAGTGAGGTTGGGGTTCTTCTTCAGTTCAGACTGCGGGATGGGATAGAGATAGTACTTGTCATCCCACTGACGCGTAACCGTGGACCGGGTAAGCTGCAGGGAGCTGCTGATCGTGGCCACCTGGATTTTACTGAAATACTCAGGGCCTTTCTTCCAGCGCCTCACATCCCAGAAACGGTGGTTCTCGAAAGCGAGCTCCACGAGGCGTTCGCGTTCATAACGTTTGACCCAGGCATCGCCGTCTTCGGTGAACTTCGGCATCTGGATGTCGGAGCGGCTGCGAAGCTTGTTGACCGCCTCGTTGGCCGTCAGGCCATAGGTGGGGTCATTGGCGCTTCCAGTGGCATTGAACACGGCCTCGGCGTAGTCAAGGTAGATCTCGCCAAGACGGAAGAGTATCCAGGTATGGCGGCGCCTGGTCTGGTTGTCGGCCGTGGTGACGCAGGAACCGTCGACATACTTGCGAAGATAATAACTTGTAGGAGTGGCTCCGTACTTGGGAGAGGCGTTGAAGCCTCCGACGAAGGTCTCAATCACCTTCTGCTGCGAACCGTTGCTGGGCCAGAGGTCTCCGTTCTTGACCACGGTGAGTGCGAAGCGGGGGTCCAGTCCCTCATAGGGATCGACCATGGCCAGGTTGATGCTGCCGGGATAACGCTCGGCAAAGGTCTCGCCGTTGTCCTGATACTCGTACTGGTCAACGAGACTCTGGGTGGGACAGTTGCCGGAAGCACCGTTTTCGACGCCGATGGGATAGTTGGCCATCTCGAACGAGTTGCTCTCACCACGGCCGAGGCCGTAGATCAGTTCCGGGTTGAAGAAGGCGTCGTGGCCCCAAAGGGAACCGTAGGCGCTGAGCTTCAATCCCCAGGTGTCAGCATTGTCAAGGACGAACTTGCAGGCTTCCGCGGCTTTCGCCCATTTGTCCTTGTTGCCCGTGGGGTTGAACAGCGGCGAGGCCGCATAGAGCAGCGTACGTGCCTTGAGGGCGTAGGCCGCAACGCGGGTCGCACGTCCGATTTCAGCTCCCACTTCCGTCATGTAGGATACCGGCAGGTAGGGAGCGACAGCGTCAAGCTCGTCCACGATGAACTTCACGATCTCATCGGCCGGAGTGCGATATACGTTGTTGGCCTGCCCGTTGGTGAGAGTGGTGGTCACCAGGGGGACGTCGCCGTAGGTCCGGAAGAGTTCAAAGTAGAAATAAGCCCGGAGGAAACGCAGTTCATACGGGAAAATCTCCAGCTGCTGGATCCAGTTGTTGTAATTGGAGTTGTACTCCCACTCCGAGATGTCGGCCTGGTCGATCTTCTCCAGATACATGGCAATCTCAGCGATGGCAGTGTAGGACTTGGTCCAGGTGCTGGAATAGGGATTTGCCGCGCTCCAGCCACCATTGATATAGTTGTTTACCGCACCGGTCTCAAGTGCATACTGGGCCTCGTCGGTGGCTCCGGCGAGGAAGTAGGCGCTGTTCGACTCGAACTCGCTGTTGTAAAGCTGTGCGTAAACGTCAAATACCATGTTTTTAATACCATTCTCGAAGTATTCGTAAGTCCATGCCTCGTCACGCGTGTTTACCTCCGAATAGTTGAGGTCAGCACACGAGGCCGGCAGGATGCAGGCGAGAAGGAACAAGCATATTCTATGTAGTTTCATAAGGCAGTCTGTTTTAGAATACGAAGGAAAGGCCCATGTTCACAGCTTTCATTACAGGATAGCCCGTGTTGAGGTTTTCTGCATCCATGGCGGCGATATTGCCGAACGACAGCAGGTTCTGTCCCTGAACGAAGATCTTGGCATCAGTAAACTTGATGTGGCGGAGCAGCGATGCGGGGAACTTGTAGTAGATCTCGCAGTCACGCAGCTTGAACCATGTTACATTGCGGTACCAGATAGTGGAGTTCTGGGTATTGTTGGCAACGCTCTCGGAGGAAAGGCGCGGGTAAAGTGCACTGGCGCCTGCAACGTCGAAGCAGTTGTTGAAATACTCCACGGAAAGGTTGCGGTTGTCGGAGAGGGCTCCCCAGACACCGTCGACATACATGAGGCTCTTGGTCTGGCCAGCTGCGCCCTGGAAGGACGCATTGATGCCGAAGCCCTTGTATTCCATGCCAAGGCTGAACCCATAGTTCAGGGCGGGGAAAGAACCGCCGAAGTCCATGGCCACCTGGTCATTCTCATTGATGACTCCGTCGCCGTTGACATCCTTGTACTTGATGTCACCCACCTTCACCTGTCCGAACTGCTGCAGAGGGCTGCTTGCAATCTCTTCCTGAGACTGGAAGAAGCCCAGCGCGACGAGTCCGCGTGCAGCATCGGCGGGACCGCCGATGACGGAGAGGTTGGGATAGGCGGGATTCTCGATCCATTCGAGGATCTGGCTCCTCACGGCCGAAACGTTTCCGCTGAAATTCAGGTTGAAGCCGTTTGCGAATGTCTTCGCGAAGCGAAGGCCGGCCTCAACGCCATAGCTTGCCACGCGGCCCCTGTCGTCATAGGAAGACTGGATGCCCACGACCGCCGAATTCAACTCGCCTGCACTGACGAGGATGTTGGTCCTCTGCTGGTAGAAAGCGTCCAGGATGAAGTCCAGGCAGTTGGCGAATCTCATGTCCGTTCCGAAGTTGGCCTTGTAGGCGGTTTCCTGACGGAAATTGGTGGTAGGGAACTGGCTGAGGAACGCACCGTAGGTGGAGTTGAAGCTGGTGCCGTACCAGAACTGGCCGTGCGAGGCGCTCCAGTTATCAAGCCACAGTCCGGCTGCGGGGACATAGTCGGTATGCTGGATACCTCCTGACAGGCGGAGCTTTCCGTAAGTCAGCGCGCCGGTCGGGTTGTTGGCGAATATCCAACCGAGACCCATCGTGGGCGAGAACGCCCATTTCGCAGGGTAGGAACGGTTGGAACCGTTGGCTGCAAGCACGAGGTCGACGACGAATTTGTCGGCGTGATCGTAGTGGAGGGCCAGGTTCCAGTTGGCGCGATGCCAGGTATTGCTTTGGCCGTCACGGATCTCGCTCTTCATGTTGTAACCGGCGTTGGCGAGGAAATGGTCGCCGTTGGCGAAGCGGGTCGAATATTTGAGACCGGCGTTGACGGTTCCGATGCGCCACTGTGAATCCACCCAGTGGTTGAAGACGAGCTTGTCTTCAACAGTACCCATTATCTGGGCGTCCATGACTCCGGATGCATTATAATAGTTCCAGCCGTACTGGTAACCCTTCGAACGGTTCTCGTAGGTGATGGAGGCATTGTCATAGGAGCCGCCGACGTAGAGCTGCAGGCCCTTGACGATGAAGTCCAGGTCCTGTTCCAGGGTCATGTCAGCCCAGATCTGGCGCTGGTGGGTCTTGGCAAAGCCTGTTCCCGTCGACTTGGCCACGAGGTTGAAGTCTCCGAAGGTCTGGCTTCCGCCCCATACGCTGGGAATCGTGACCAACTCTCCATCAACCATCTTCTCGATGGGGAGGGTCTTGATGGGGAATGCCAGGGCAGGCACCTTATAAAGATGCCACCAGGCGTCGTTTGAGTTCAAGTTCGGTACACCGTTGGTCTCCATGAAGATGGCCAGGATGTTGGTCTTGACCCTGGTGGTCTTCGTCACCTGGAAATCCACATTGGTGCGGATGTTGGCCTTGGAATACTTCAGCTGGGAATTCCAATCTCCCTGATTGGGATGCTTGTAAAGTCCGCGACCGTCGGTATAGTCAAGGATAGTGTAATACTCAACCTTTTCCGCACCGCCATACATGGACACGAATGCGTTGGTCTCGTGGGCGGTGTTCTTGAACACCTCGTCCTTCCAGTTGACATTCGGATACACGAAGGGATCGCTGTTGTCCACGAATCTCTGCAGTTCAGCCTCGGTGTAGGCCGGGGTGTTGCCGTCGTTGATACGGGCGATGTTCAGGGCGCGGGCATAGTCGTATGCACCCACCATCTCGGCCATCTTGGGATCGAACTGGATCTTATGGGAGGCGCCTGCCTTGAAATGGAAACCGCTGTCCGCCTGGCCGCGCTTGGTCTTGACCAGGAGCACGCCGTTGATGCCTTCGTGTCCGTACATGGCCACTGCGGCTGCGTCCCTGAGGACGGTCACACTTTCCACCTCTTCCACCGTGATGCGGTCGATGGGGCGTTCAACACCGTCGACAAGGATGAGGATATCCGTCTCACCCGTGGTCTGTATGCCACGGATGTTGAAGCTCGCTCCCCTGCCTTCTTCGCCCTTGAAGCCGGTGTTCTGAATTGCTGTTAGTCCGAGCAGCTTGCCATAAAGGGCGTCGGCAAGGCTGATGGCGGAGGTACGTCCAAGTTCTTCGGCGGTGATGGTATAAGTGGCCGCCGTGGTAAGAAACTCCGAGCTCTCGACCCCGTATCCCAGATCCACCTTCTGTGACTTCAAGTCACTGAGCTGCACTTGGGCGTTTGTGGCCACAGGAACTGCGAAGAACCCCAACAAACTGAATAGAAGTATATTGCGTAATTTCATAATCGTGAAATATTTCTATTGATTACCAACCGGGATTCTGGGTGAGTCCATACTTTTTCTGAACTTCTATACGGGAAACCGGGTCGAGATACCACTTGTTCGTCCAGAAGCCCGGATCCCACCAGCGGCGTGCGCCGTTGACGATCTGAGGCTTCTCGTATTCAAACTTCGGCCAGGGGGTGGAAGGATCCCAACGCTGGTCGCCTTCGGTGAGGCGGTTGCCATTGGCGTCGAGGCGATACACCCTGATCTCATGGAGCGGCTTGGTGAAGAGGTCCTGACGCTTGCGGCGGACCATGTCGTAGAGGCGGTCGCCGCATTCGGCGCCGATCTCGCAGTTGCGCTCGCGAAGGATCTCATTGATGAGGTTCTCCTTGTTGGTCGTCAGCCTCAATTCGGGATTCATCGTCTCGATACGGCCCAGGCCGACGCGGCTGCGAACCACATGGAGGTCTTCCAGCGCAAGGGCGAGCTGGTTGGTCTCTGCCAGGGCTTCGGCACGGATGAGGTACATCTCAGCGAGACGGATGTAGGAACAGCCGATGAACTGGTCGTTCATCCTGGTATCGGTATAGTCGAGGATCCACTTGAACTTCCTGTAGCCTGAAGCGGCGTCGTCGGATGATGCGTCACCGAAGTTGTTCTGGTCGTAATACATGGCGCCTCCGACCCAGGTGTCGGCGTAGGAGTAACCGGCATAGTCGAATCCTGCAGGAAGCGACTGCCTCGGTACCAGCATGGTCTCATACAGGCGAGGATCGCGGTTTGCGAACATGTCGTAGCCTTCGGGGTTGTTGCCTGCACCGTAGATGTCGGAATACGGGAAGACACGGCCGTCCTGCATGCCGAAGCATTCCATGAGTTCGTTGGTCGGGACGGCGCCTCCCTGACGATAGCAGTCAATGGCGAAACCGGGCCAGCCCCAGCCCCATTTGTGGGATATCTCACCATTGGTGACCTGGTCGGACATCAGCTGTGTAGGATGCACGTCGAACAGTTTTTCGTGACGGGTCTCGTTGTTACGGTACCTGTAGGCATTGCGGTACGCCTGGCGATATCCGGCTTCATCCTGCGTCGTCGGCTGGATCAGCTGGTAATAGTTGCCGTTGGCCGCATTGTCCTGGAAGAAGTCGTTGCAATACTCCAGGCAGCGGTTCCACAGGGAAGGATCTTCCCCACCGAACCACACATGCTCGATGTTGGTGAATTCGGTGATCTTGTCGGCCGTATATTCCATATAAGGCTCGGGGCTGTTGAACAGCGGAGATGCAGCAAACATCCAGACCTTTGCACGAAGGGCCCTTGCGGAAGCCCTGGTGAGGCGACCCGACCACTGGCCGATATCGGAATTGTCGATATTCCAGATAAAACCGGGTTCGTTGATGGCACATACGATCAGTGAGTCGATGAACTCCACGGTCTCTTTCGCGGTGGCACGGCCACTGTCGAAGGTCTCTCCCACTCCGTAGGCCTTCCTCGCGAGGCAGAGGCCGCCGAAGTTGCGGAAGGCGTCGAAATAGCGGCTGGCCATGATGGTATAGGCTTCACCGCGGAGACGGCTCTTCTCGAGCTCGGGCATGTCGGGCACCCTTTCGATGTTTTCGATAAGCTGCCAGCATTTGCGCACCGTCTCATAGATGGACACGCGTCCGCCGGCATCGGAGTCAAGGCCGCCCTCCTTCGTAGAGTAGGAGAACTTGCCCTGGAAGTTGCCGTCTTCCGTGTCCTGTGCGTTTTCCGTCAGCAGGCCGGGATAGTAGCTCTGCTTGGGTCCGCCCCAGGAAACATAGCAATGATAGGAATCGGAGAGCACGTCGATAGGCGCGCCGTTCATCATGTTTCCGGAGGTGTAGGTGCAGTAAAGCTGTCCGTAAGCGCTCCAGAGGAAGTTACGGGTGTATTCAGCATGATTGAACACCGTGTCGATATTGACATCCACGCCAGGGGCCTTCTCGAGGAATGCGTCGCCGACGGCGAACTGGTCCACGCAGGCCGGGAAAGCGAAGAGGGAGCAGATACCAAGAATCAGTATATTGGTAAATTTCTTTTTCATAGTCATGTCTGCTTTAGAAGTTAAGCTGTGCACCTACGTTGAAAACACGAGTCATCGGGTAGCGCACGCCGAAGTCAAGTCCTGAACCGGGAGCCTCGGGGTCGTTGCCGTCGAAGGTGGAGAAGGTGAGCAGGTTCTGGCCGGAGACATAAACCCGGATGTAGTTGAAGAACTTGCCCTGTTTCGGCTTGATGTTGTAGCCGATTTCCACATTCTTGAGACGTACGTACCTGGAGTTGATCATCCAGGCCTGGGAATCGTGGTTGTTGTGGACCCTGTTGGTGAATGAGATACGGGGCAGGATGGCGTTAGGATTGTCAGTAGTCCAGGAATTGTCAGCCACCCATTGCGTAAGGGCCGAAGTGTTGGTCGAACCGAACTGGTCGCGGAAGTATCCGTTCAGGGTGCGGCTCACATGGTCGGCTCCCGTCCACAGCATGGAGAAATCCAGGTTCTTCCAGTGGAAGGTTGCGTTCAGGGAGTAGGTGATCTCCGGGTTGTCGGTATAGCCCAGAGGCTTCTGGTCGTTGGCGTCGATGACGCCGTCGCCGTTCTGGTCCACATAGACACAGTCGCCGTACTTGAGCGCGATACCCTGGTCGGGCATGTCTGCTCCGAATTTTTCCTTGTAACGGGCTTCTGTCCCTTCCTGGTAGAATTCGAAGAGGTCATAGCCGAAACGCTGTCCCACAGGAAGGCCGGTACGCTTCAGGTAGTCGTACATCGGCTCAACCTCGAGCATCTCGACAACCTTGTTGCGTGCGAAGGAGAAGCTGGGGGCGATGGAATAGTAGAAATCGCCGTGCCTGTCCTCCCAGTTCAGGGAGATTTCATAACCATGGTTCTTGACGCGTCCTTCGTTCACGTAGCTGGAAGGCAGGGAAGTGACTGCGGGCAGGGTGGAAGCGTTGGACACCAGGATATGCTGGCGGTCTTCCCAGAACACATCAAAATAGGTATGCAGGCGACCCTTGAAGAAGGTGGCGTCGACACCGAGATTGATCTTGCTGGCAGTCTCCCAAGTCACGTTGGGGTTACCGGAGGTGAGTTCCTTCACGCCCTGCAGCCAGTTGCCGCTGGTACCGAAGTTGGCGCCGCGGTTCTGGGGGTTACCGGTCATGGAGCCGGTGAAGAACTGCCATGCGCCGGGAAGATAGAGGAAACGTGCGCCGTTGGTGTTGTCGTTACCGACAAGACCCCAGGAACCACGGATCTTCAGGTAGCTGATGACTCCGCTGACGGGCTCCCACCATTTCTCGTTGGAAGGTATCCAACCCAGGGAGATGGACGGGAACACGCCGTAGCGTTTGCCGGGGGCGAAGTTCTCGGAGCCGTTGTAACCTATGTTGAAGTCGAGCATGTACTTGGTGGCGTAGTCGTAGGTGACACGTCCCACGAGTCCCACATAACCTTTCGGAATGGACTGGTACAGGCTGTTGTCGGAATCCCAGGGATAATAGGTCTTGCTCTGGTTGTAAAGGAGCAGGGCTCCGATGTTGTGGTCGCCGAACTTGCGGTTGTAGTTGAAGCTGGCCTCGGCGTACCAGTTGCGGTTGCCCCACTTGCCTTCACCGTAGGGAATGGGCCAGGTGATGTTCTCCTTGCGGAGGACTTCCTCGCCGGTGGGGGTGAGCGTCGCGACATAGGTCACGCCGGTACCATAACCGTTCTGACGGTTCTTCTGGGCGGTATAGTCGGAGTTGTACGAAGCCTTCACCTTGAAGTCCAGACCTTTGGTGATGAAGCTCATGTCGAGCTTGTACTGGATGTCGAAGTTAAGGACATTGGTGCTCTCGTTCACATAACCGAGGTTGTAATAGTTGGAGAGCGCGTCACGGTCGTAGGTGCCCACCAGGTTCTGGTCGGCAATGATATGACGGCCAAACTCATCAATGCCGCTACCGGCATAGGGGGTGGCTCCCTGCAGGTAGCGGAAGAGGAAGCCCTCGCCGCCACCCATGGTGTTGCGGTTCTGCATGCGGCCGCCCAGGGTGATGGAGATCTGGCTGTAGCGGGACACGTCGATGTCGACGTTTGCGCGATAGTTCAGACGCTGGAAACCGAAGGTCTCATGCTTGTTGTCGGAGAAGGTCTTGAACAGGGAATCCTGGTTCAGGAAGCCTGCCGATACGAAGTAGCGGACCTTTTCCGTACCGCCGTTGACATTCACGTTGGCCTGCTCCTGCCATGCCATGTCGTTCATGATATAGCCGATCCAGTCCATGCTCGGGAAGGTGACGGGCATGTCTCCGGTACGGAAATGCTCCATGACCTCCTGGCTGAACTTGATGCCGCTGCTGGCGTAAGGCGTATAATCGCTGATGGTCACCGAACTCGGCCACTGGCTCACTGGAAGTGCGTCGGTGATGGCCGAATAGTTCCACATCTGTCCGTAGGTGTAGGAATCGGCGAAATCGATGAACTTGGAAATTGTCTGGATGGAAGCATTGGCCGTCGCGGTTACCGACGCCTTTCCGACGGTACCACGCTTGGTGGTGACCAGGATGACGCCATTTGCGCCGCGCACACCGAATACCGCCGTTGCCGAAGCATCCTTGAGGACTGAGATGCTCTCGATCTCATTGGCGTCCAACTGGGAGAAAGAGCGCTCCACACCGTCCACCAGGACAAGAGGCTCGGCGCTGTTGAGCGAGCCGACACCACGGATACGGATCACAGGGTCGTCTGCGCCAGGCATACCTGAAGGCTGGACTGCCGATACGCCGGGAAGGTTGCCCTGCAGGGCATTTGCGACATTGGCCACAGGCGCCTTCATCAGGCCTTCGCCGCTTACGGCAGAGACGGCGCCTGTGATGGTCACCTTCTTCTGCTGGCCGTACGCGATGACCACAGACTCTTCCAGAGTCTTCGAGTCGAGTTCCATTTGAATGGTCAGAGGTTCGCCCGTGACCCTTACGGTCTGCGTGACGTAGCCGATGCAGGAAATCTCGAGAGTGGCGCCACGGGGAACGGACGGAAGCATGAATGATCCGTCCATGTCGGTGACCGTGCCGGTAAGGGTCCCTTGTATCAGGACTCCGGCGCCGATCAGCCCCTCACCCAACTCATCGAGGACTTTTCCCTCAACGCGAACGTTCTGGGCGAAAGCTTGTCCGGGGATAAGGAGCAGAAGCGCCATAAACCCGAACAGAAGAGATAGTTTTCTCCTTTTCATCATTAAACAGTTATAGGTTGATAAATATAAAATTCCTAATACAAAGTTACGCAGACCCTCCCTGTTTTCTATTTTCAATAGAAACAACTCCTATAAACCTTGTAACAAAAAATATATGTAAGACCCATATTTGATACAAAAAGTGTCGATTTTGTAAAAAACGGCAAAAATGTGACGGATTTGATAATAATTGTTGCAATAATTTTAAATCTGTTGCAAAAAGGCAAAACAATGAACCAGACATACACTTTCACCGCGCCTTTAATATATAATTTTGTGTTAAACAATAGATTATCCAAAATGAAAAGATTCTCACTGGTACTGCTGACCCTGCTGGCCGGAATTTCCGGTTCGCAGGCACAAGGTCTTAAAGACGCCTACAAGGATTATTTCACCATCGGCGTAGCGGTCAATCCCGCAAATGTCTCCGTCCCGGAACAGATGGACATCATCGTCCGGGAGTTCAACAGCATCACGGCTGAAAACGTAATGAAGCCAGGCGAGATACATCCTGCCGAAGGAGTCTGGAACTGGGAGGCTGCCGACCGCGTGGCCGACTTCTGCCGTCAGAACGGCATACGTCTCCGCGGCCACAACCTCTGCTGGCATTCACAGTTCTGCGACTGGATGTTCACCGACAAGAAAGGGAAACCCGTCAGCAAGGAGGTTTTCTACCAGAGACTGCGGGAACATATCCATGCCGTGGTAAACCGTTACAAGGACATAGTCTACTGCTGGGACGTAGTCAACGAGGCCATAGCCGACCAGGCATGGGGACCTGACGCCAGTCCCTACCGCAACAGCCGCCTTTACCAGCTCTGCGGCGATGAATTCATAGCCAAGGCGTTCCAGTTCGCCCATGAGGCCGATCCCGACGCCATCCTGTTCTACAACGACTACAATGAGACCGATCCCGGAAAACGCGACCGCATCTACAACATGGTCAAGAAGATGCAGGAAGCCGGAGTTCCCATTACCGGAATCGGGATGCAGGGACACTATAATATATATGGTCCCTCGCAGGAAGAAGTTGAAGCCGCCATCGAAAAGTACAGCCAGCTGGTAAAGCATATCCACTTCACGGAACTGGACGTACGCATCAACACGGAAATGGGCGGACAGCTCCAGTTCAGCCGCGGCTCCGCCGAGCCCCTGGCGCCTTATCTTGCCCTCATCCAGGAAGACCAGTACGCGCGCCTGTTCAAGGTATTCCGCAAGTATGCCGACGTAATCGACAACGTCACCTTCTGGAACCTGGGAGACCGCGATTCATGGGTAGGCGTGAACAACCATCCCCTCCTGTTCGACGAGAACTACAAGCCCAAGAGGGTCTATTCCATAGTGAAGGACTTCGACCCCGTACTGGACAGGCACGTTCCCAAGGAAGACTTCGTCCCCAGCGTGACGAACCAGCCTGGACAGGACTATCCCATGGTGAATTCCGAGGGCTACGCCCGCTTCCGCGTAGTCGCACCTGACGCCAAGTCCGTCATCACCAGCATCGACCCCTTCAGCAGGGGCGGAACGGTCCTGCGCAAGGACAAGGACGGGGTGTGGACCGCCACCACCACGGCCCCGAACGACGAGGGCTTCCACTACTACCGCCTCACCATCGACGGCTGCACGGTCAACGACCCCGGTACGAACAACTATTTCGGCTCCTGCAGGTGGGAGAGCGGCATAGAGATCCCCGCACACGACCGCGATTTCTACAGCCTCCGCACCGACATCCCTCACGGGAACATACAGGAAGTCCTGTACTACTCCCCCAGCCTCGGAGCGATGCAGACCGCCATGGTATATCTCCCGCCCACCTACGGAAAACTGGTGAAAGGCAAGAAGCAGGAACGCTTCCCCGTGCTCTACCTGCAGCACGGCTGGGGTGAGAACGAGACCAGCTGGTCCCGTCAGGGTCACGCCGGGCTCATCATGGACAACCTTATCGCCGACGGGAAGATAAGCCCCTTCATCGTGGTCATGGCCTATGGCCTGACCAACGAAGTCAGGTTCGGGCGCATACGTGAATTCACCGCCGAGGCCTTCGAGACGCTCCTGGTCGACGAACTCATCCCCTTCATCGACGCCAACTTCCTCACCAGGCCTGAAAAGTGGTCGCGCGCCATGGCGGGTCTGTCGATGGGCGGCATGGAGACCCATCTCATCACCCTTCGCCGTCCTGAAGTGTTCGGCTACTGGGGCATCCTCAGCGGCGGCACGTACACCCCCGAGGAGATAGGCGATCCTTCGAAGGTGGGACTCATCTTCCTGAGCTGCGGTTCGAAGGAGTATCCTGACGCTATCGACAAGAGCGTGGAAGCCCTGCAAAAAGCCGGATACAACGCCGTGGGCTACGTGTCCGAAGGTACGGCCCACGAGTTCCTGACATGGCGTCGCAGCCTGTATCAGATGGCTCCGCTGCTGTTCAAGGCCGGGGATACCAGAAAGAAATGAGATGAATGGCCACTGCATGCGCGTCGGTATCATCGGCACCGGATGGATCGCCGAGAAAGCCGCCATTACACTGGAAGGCCTGGCCGGATGTGAGTGTCATGCAGTAGGGTCCCGCTCAAAAGAGAAGGCCGACGTCTTTGCTGCCAGATGGGGCATCCCAAAGGCATATGGCTCCTATTCGGAGCTCCTGGCCGACGAAGACGTTGACCTTGTCTACGTGGGCACTCCCCACTCACACCACTACGAAGTGACAAAAGAGGCCATCCTGGCGGGCAAGGCCTGCCTGGTCGAAAAGGCCTTCATGGCCAACCATGCCCAGGCATTGGAAATCGTAGCCCTGGCACGGCAACGCGGTGTCTTTCTCGCTGAAGCCATATGGACCCGCTACCAGCCTGCCGTGAACATGGTCCGTGGCCTGCTTGATTGCGGAACCATCGGAATCCCCCGCCTCGTCACTGCCACGCTGGGCTATTCGATGGGAGACAAGCCGCGCATCATGCGCCCTGACCTCTGCGGAGGCGCACTGCTGGACCTGGGCGTCTATGCCCTGAACTTCGTGAGGATGTTCTTCCCGGAGGACATCAGGAGCATGGATTGTCAGTGCGTGAAGAGCACTACGGGCATGGACCTCACAAATGCCATCACCCTCGTCCTTGAAAACGGCGTACTCTGCAACCTCCAGTCGAGCGCCGCCTGCGTGGGCGACAACATTGGAGTCATCGCCGGAACCGAGGGCAATCTCATCATAGACAACATAAACAATCCGCAGACCATAACCGTCAACGGCCCTGACCGGACATATATCGAGACCATCCATGTACCGCAGCAGACAACTGGCTACGAGTACGAGTTCCTTGCCTGCAGGAGAGCGCTTCTCGAAGGCCTGACTGAAGCCGTCGAGATGCCTCTCGACGAGACGCTGCTCATCATGGAGATGATGGACTCCCTGCGCCGGAAAATGGGCGTACACTACCCTATGGACGTTTTTTAATACTGAAGAGATGAAGGATTTCAATTATTACGCACCAACTGAAGTGGTGTTTGGTGAAAAATCAGAAGAACAGGTGGCCAAACTGGTCAGAAAATATGGCGGCACTAAAGTGCTGGTACATTATGGCGGCGGCAGCGCCGTACGTTCAGGCCTCGTGGAGAAGGTCTGTTCCCTGCTGCAGGATGAAGGAATCGGTTTCATCACCCTCGGCGGAGTCGTCCCCAACCCCCGTCTCTCCTTGGTTCACAAAGGTATAGACATCTGCCGGAAGGAAGGAGTCGACTTCATCCTCGCAATAGGAGGCGGCAGCGTGATCGATTCATCCAAGGCCATCGCCTATGGAGTCTGCTACGACGGAGAGGTCTGGGATTTCTACCTGGGCAAGGCAAAACCTGAGCGGATGCTGCCCGTGGCTTCGGTACTGACCATTCCTGCCGCCGGCAGCGAGATGAGCGAAGCCAGCGTCATCACCAACGAGGACGGCGACGTGAAGCTTGGATATTCAAACGACTTGTCCCGCCCCAGGTTCGCCATCATGAATCCCGTCGCACCTTCACCCTGCCACCCTATCAGACTGCGGCGGGCGTCACCGACATGATGATGCACACGATGGAGCGCTACTTTACCAAGGACGATGACATGGACCTTACAACCGATCTGGCCGAAGCGGTTCTTCGCCGCATGAAGACCGCCGTATTCGATGTCCTGAAGAACCCTGAGGATTATCGGCAGCGCGCCCAGATCATGTGGGGCGGCAGCGTGGCCCACAACGGCCTCACCGGCTGCGGCGTGGCCGACGACTGGGCGACCCACCAGCTGGAGCATGAACTCAGCGGAATGTTCGACGTCACCCATGGGGCGGGGCTCGCCGCCATCTGGCCCAGCTGGGCCCGCTATGTGATGCATGAGAACCTGAGCCGCTTCGTCCGCTTCGCCGTAAACGTGATGGACGTTGACAACGACTTCTCGGATCCGGAGGGAACTGCGATGAAAGGCATCGAGGCCATGGAACGCTTCTACCATCAAATTGGCATGCCCGTCAACATCAAGGAACTGATAGGCAGGGACATCACCGATGATGAAATCCAGGAGATGGCCCGCAAATGCAGCCGCAACCATACGGCCACCTGCGGCAGCCTGAAAGTGTTGTACTACGACGACATGGTGGCCATCTACAAGATGGCCCGCGGATGATGGCGCTGATTTGAGGATCATGAAACGTACCCTTCTGTCCCTGTTGGCCATTGCCTCCTGCATCACTCTGGACGCCGCAAGTTTCCAGGGCATTCAGGTGGTGGACAGGGAGTATGTCTGCCTCCGTTTCCGCGACGGAGAAGTCCGCTACCGCGACAACGGGGAGGGCCCCAGCGCATTCCTTGGCCATACTTTCATCAATGGCGACGACACCCTGAATACTTTCCTCCCAAGGTTCAGTCCCACCGACAAAGGCTGGGTCATAGAATCCATGGACGACATGGACTTCCCTGCAAGGACCAGGCCCCTCGCCGTCCACCGCAGGGCCAAGCCCATGAACATCGACCATACCTTCGCCAGCGAACTAGACCACTGGGTGTATCTCAGGCTCCCGAAGCCCATGAAGCAGGGCTGCACCTATACTGTAACCATTCCTGAGGAATCCGGCTCCGACACCAGGCAGGCATCCGTCACATTCGACATATGGAACTGCCCCTCAGAGGCCGTCCACGTCAACATCCTGGGTTATGCACCTTCGGAGACGGTGAAGGCCGCCGACCTCTACATCTGGCTGGGTGACGGCGGGCCCAGGGACTATTCGGCCTTCGAGGGAGATAAGGTATGGCTCTACGAACCAGCCACTGGCAAAAGTCGTGAGGTCTCCGAAGTCAGCATCTGGAAACCGCAGGACGCCTCCGCATACGAAGCCGGCGGGAAGGACCTGACAGGGTCGCCCGTCTGGAACATCGACTTCGCCGCCGCAGACCCCGGAACCTACCGGCTCGTGGTCGAGGGCGTAGGCTGCAGCATGGACTTCCGCATCGGGGAAGACATCTACCGGGAGCCCTTCCGCTACAGCATACTTGGCTACTACTACATGCGCATCGGCGAGCCGCTGGAGGGCGGTTTAACCCCACGCCAGCCTCAGTTCATCCCCGGGAAGGATCCCAAAGGCTTCAAGGTGTATCTCTCCGAGCTGCATCCCTGGCATCCTGAATGGAGAAAACTGCGTGGTGACGTGTGGGACGAACCCCATTTCAAGAACGGAAACGCCTCCGCTTTCTGGAGGCTCCGGCCAGAGGGCAATCCCGTCAACGACAAGGTCATAGGCGGTCATTCCGACGCCATGGACTGGGACCGTCACCTTGCCCACGTGAGCAATATCTACGACCTGCTTCTCCCCTACCTTCTGACCGGCGGGCGTCTCGGTGAGGACGACCTCGGCATACGCGAGAGCGGCAACGGAATCCCGGACCTGCTCGACGAGGCCCGCAACGAAGTGGATTTCTTCCTCTCGATACGCGACGGGGAAGCCTATTCGCAGGGAGTCACCAATCCCGACAGGGAATGGAAGATGATGTTCCAGGCCGGATGCACCACCATGGCCGCCTGGGCCAACGCCGCCAACTGCGCCGTCATGGCCGAAGCCTTCAGGATCAACGGCAACAAGCCTCTCATGGATTATTATACCGCTGAATCCGTCAAGGCCTTCCGCTTTGCCGAAAGGCAGGAGGACCTCCAGCTGGACGACCGGCAGGGCATAGGCATGGAAAGCATGCGCGGACGGGACTTCAGGCAGATGGCCGCCGCGTTCCTGTACAATCTCACCGGGGAAAGGGCCTGGGAGGACATAGCAGCACAGGAAAGCGTAGTCAAGGACGGAAACACTCCCATACTCCTGAGAGGACGACGTGGAGCGTACTGTCAGATATGGGGCACCGCGGCATACCTCACCTGCCCCCACGTGCGGCATTATCATACGCTATACAGCAACATGCTCTCCTCCCTGGAGAAGGAAGTGGAGAAAGACCACATCTCCCCTTCCATGCAGAGGCCTTCGCGCCGCGCCGCCGACGACGCCCGCTGGATCACCTCAGAGAACCTCCAGCTGGTGATGCTGGCCCATTATGCCAGCACCGACGAAGCATGGCGGAAACGCCTGGAAAGGGCCATGTACCTGGAAGCAGGCTGGGGCCTCGGACGCAACCCCGGCAACATCGTGGAGATGACGGGCCTCGGGCAGCGCCACATCACCGACTGCTATTCCTCCGGCCGCAACGACGGCCTTCCCGGAACGCACCCGGGCCAGACACCCTTCAACGGCACGGAAACCTGGTCGGAAGGCGACGGCGGCGATGCGCGCATCATCCTGCGCCGCTGCTATCCCGACTGGTGGAACGGAGGCTGGCCACGCCAGGAGTCGTACTTCAATCAGCGGTACTTCTGGGTAAACGGAGAATTCACCCCGCGTGAAACCATGCGTGGCAAGGCAGCATTGCTGGCCTACCTCTACGGGATAAGGCTGGAGGGGCGTTGACCGCCGAAAGCCGTCAGCGGGCTACTCCAGCGGCTTCCTGGAGGAGTTGAACAAGGCTGCGACCGCCAGGCCGGAGACGATGTGCCACACACCCCACCAGGCGGTAATCACCAGCATTCCTCCGTGCGGCGGAAGTCCGGCGAAGATCTGGGTGCCGAGCAGCAGCACAAGGCCGAGGCCTGAGTTCTGGATGCCTGTCTCGATGGTCAGCGTACGGCGGTCGCGGCGCGGCAGCCTGAAGAAGGTGCCGATGCTGAAACCGGTGCTGAGGGCCAGCAGGTTGTGGACCAGCACTATCACAAAGATGTACTTGATACATTTGATGAAGGCGTCCATGTTGCCCATGAACGATAGCACCACCATCGCGAGGAAGAACACGATGCTCACCCATTGGAAGGGCTTCTTCATCTTTTCCGCAAGCTTCGGCAGGAAGTGCGAGGTCAGGATACCCAGGGTCAAGGGGATGCCCAGCAGGATGAAGATGGTCTTGAACACATCCCAAAGCGGAATGGTCAGGTAGGGCACCTCACTGTGCACCGCGGCGAACTTCAGGAACAGGTTGCCGTAGAGCCAGAAGTTGAAGGGAGTCATGAGCACCGCAAGCGCCGTGCTGATTGCCGTCAGGCACACCGAGAGCTCTATGTTGGCCTTGGCCAGAGAACTTATGAAGTTGGAGATGTTGCCGCCAGGGCAGGAAGCGACGAGAATCATGCCCAGGGCCATCGTCCAGGAAATCCACCCCATCGAATCCATCAGCAGCGCCAGAAGGAAAGTGAGCAGCGGCAGCAGTATGAGCTGGCAGCATACCCCAAGGACGACTGATTTTGGTTTCTTGAAAACATCGACGAACATGTGCGGCTTAATGCCGAGGGCCACGCCATACATGACGAAGGCCAGTACGATGTTGATGGTGTTCATGCCTCCCGCGTTAAGGGTGACGTCGATGGCGTCAATGGAGGCAGCTACTTCCGATGACATAAAGGTTCAGGTTAAGGTTAGGTTATTATGGGATAATTATTGAGCAATGAAACGGTACAGTATCCAGCCAGGCTGGGATTTCGGGGCTCCGGCTATCGCCGAGAAACGGGAGCGCCTTGCAGCGTCGACGGCGAACTGATGGAGCGAGACGTCGGCCGAGGAACCGGCCTCGTGCACCTTTGCCGAGACCACCCTGCCTGCAGGGTTTACCTGTATGTCGACCAGCACGTCGCCCGAACCGTAGCCCTTGTAGGCAGGGACGGGCAGGTTGAGGGCCTTACGCCCCTCAACCTCATAGGAGACGACGGAAGGGCCCTGGTATGCAGGTGCCTCTTCCACAGGCGCCTCCGCCTTGGGCTGTTCGATATCTACGGCTTCCTGGGCCGCCTGCTGGGACTGCGCGTCACGTTTCGAGGCATCGAGCTTGCGCTGCAGCTCCCTGGCCTCGTCGTAGACTTCCGAGGGGTTGTTGAAACGGTCGTCCTTGAGCTTGCTTCCGGCGTCGACAGCTACGTTGCGTATATCCTGGCGTGGCTGCCGGGCAAGCAGGTCTTCCAGGTCGCGGGTAGCTTCCTCCTTCATCTCGATCTCCCGCTGAAGCTTCTCGAGTTCCTCCTGCTTGGTGAAATCAAGCACGAAGGTGTTCTCGGTCAAAGCCACGCGGCCGATCGAAACGACCAGCAATACTATCAGTACCGCCAGGTGAAAGACAACGGTGGTGTAGAAACCCACGCGTTTCTCCTTTCCGGAAGCGTTCCCGCCAGCCATCACTCCTGCTCCCTTTCGCGGGCCATCTTCCGTATACCGGAAAGCAACACACTGATGGCTACCTTGTTATGTCCGCCCTGCGGAACGATGATGTCGGCGTAACGCTTGCTCGGGGCGATGAACTGCAGGTACATGGGCTTGACCGTCTTGGTGTAGCGGTCCATGACCCATGCCACGTCCTTGCCTCTCTCCACTATGTCGCGGGTGATCACGCGCATGAGGCGGTCGTCATCGTCGGCGTCTACGAATACCTTGATGTCCATCTCCTTCATCAGCTGCTTGCAGGTGAAGATGAGGATGCCTTCGACAATGATGATATCGGCGGGCTCCACGTGCACAGTCTCTGGCTGGCGCGTGCATGTGATGTAGGAATAGGTGGGCTGGTCGATCGCATGGCCGGCCTTCAGCTCGCGGAGCTGGGCCACCAGCAGGTCCCAGTCGATGGCGTCGGGATGGTCGTAGTTCAGGGCCTGACGCTCCTCCATGGGAAGGTGACCCTGGTCCTTATAGTACGAATCCTGTGGGATGACGGTAATCTGATCCTGGGAGCTCAACCTGCGCATGATCTCCCTGACGACGGTGGTTTTTCCGGAGCCTGAGCCCCCTGCTATGCCTATGATCAACATGGTATGTCGTGATTAAAATTCAGCCGATTTTGGAGTACGCGGGAACGGGATTACGTCGCGTATGTTCGACATGCCCGTTACGAAGAGCAGCAGGCGCTCGAAGCCGAGGCCGAAGCCGCTGTGCGGGCAGGTGCCGAAGCGACGGGTGTCGAGATACCACCAGAGCCCGCGGGTGTCCATGTGGAGCTCGGAGATGCGCCTATTCAGTTTCTCGAGCGAAGATTCGCGTTCGCTGCCGCCTATGATCTCGCCAATCTTGGGGAACAGCACGTCAGTGCCGCGCACCGTGCGTCCGTCGTCGTTCTGCTTCATGTAGAAGGCCTTGATGTCCTTCGGGTAGTCGGTAAGGATGACAGGCTTGCCGAAGTGCTTCTCCACCAGGTAGCGCTCATGCTCGCTCTGGAGGTCGACGCCCCACGACACGGGGAATTCGAACTTCTGGCCGCTCTTCTCGAGGATCTCGATGCCCTCGGTGTAGCTCAGGCGCACGAAGTCGGTCGAGACCACGCCCTGCAGGCGGGCGATGAGTTCGGGATCGATCATCTTGTTGAGGAATGCAAGGTCGTCCTGGCAGTTGTCGAGGGCATACTGCACGAGGTACTTGATGAATTCCTCCTCCAGGTCCATCAGGTCGTTGACATCGTAGAAGGCCATTTCTGGTTCGACCATCCAGAACTCGGCGAGGTGGCGCGGAGTGTTGGAATTCTCGGCCCTGAAAGTGGGGCCGAAGGTGTAGATCCGGCCCAGGGCCGTGGCTCCGAGCTCACCCTCAAGCTGGCCGCTCACGGTAAGGGAAGTGAGCCTGCCGAAGAAGTCCTGGGAGTAGTCTATCTTTCCGTCCTCGGTACGCGGAAGATTGTCGAGGTCGAGCGTAGTGACCTGGAACATCTCCCCCGCCCCTTCGGCGTCGCTGGCCGTGATAAGGGGAGTATGGAGATAGAAGAAACCTCTGTCATTAAAGAATTTATGTATGGCGAAAGCCATTGCGTGGCGGATGCGGAGCACTGCACCGAAGGTGTTGGTGCGGGGGCGCAGGTGCGCAATCTCGCGCAGGAACTCCATCGAATGTCCCTTCTTCTGAAGAGGGTACGCATCCGGGTCGGCCGTACCCAGGACCTCCAGCTCACGCGCCTGGACCTCGACGGCCTGGCCGCTGCCCTGCGAGGGCACCAGGTCGCCCTTCACGCACAGGCAGGCACCCGTGGTCACCTGCTTCATGAGGTTCTCGTCGAATTTCGACAAGTCGCAGACCACCTGGAGGTTATTGATTGTGGAGCCGTCGTTCAGCGCGATGAACGCCACGTTCTTGTTTCCACGTTTGGTGCGGACCCAGCCTTTCACCACCACGTCCTGCTGCGGCTGTCCGCCGAGATAATCCTTGATTCGTTTCATTTATATATGGTTACCAATTGATGATCTTTGAAGCTCCGCTCTGGTTCCAGCAACGGTCGACGACCGTCACCACATATTTGCCCTGCCCTTTCCTTGGTTCCGCGGGACTCCAGGATGTCTCCCGCGTCAGGGCGACGATGCAGTCGGCCCTTGAAAAATCGACCGGTTCAGATCCGGGAAAACGCCATACCACATAAAAATGCGGCTGCTGCATCACGTCGTCAGTCTCCACTGCATTCCAGACTATCCTGTTGCCGGAGATACGGACTCCGGAGACAGCTTCAGGCGCAATCGCGTCCAGGTCGGTATAGGCCGGGATAAGGGCCGGATATCTCTGATACACTGCGCAAAGGCTGTCGGGCAGGGAGAATGCCGGGGCCACGGCAGGAGCCGTATATCCGGGCTGAGCCTCGGGCGCAAGCTGCCAGCCGGGCCACCACACGTTGCCGTCAACGTTCTGCAGTTCACGCACCAGAGCCATTTTCCTGGCGGTCTGCGTCACTGAGGCATTCTCAAGGTCCTTCTCACTGAAGCTGGCAATATTCTGGCCAATGTAGAGATGGCCTGGATAATTCTTGTCGTTCCACCAGTGGATCAGCACGTCAAAGTCGGCCGCCGGATGGCCTATGCGCCAGTAAAGCTGGGGAACAATGTAATCGATATAGCCCTTCTCCGCCCAGGCCGGCACATCGGCGAAGAGCTGGTCGTAGTTAGAGAGCCCGTTGGTGTCGCTTCCGCTGCCGTCGGGCGTATCTTTCTTGTTGCGATGGATGCCGAAAGGCGAGATGCCGAACCGGACCCAGGGCTTGATGGCCTTGATGGTGTCGTTCACCGCGCGGATGAGGGTTTCCACGTTGTTCCGACGCCAGTCGTTCTTCTGCCAGTAGGCGAAGCCTTGAGCGGGGCCGTAGGCCGCGAAGGAAGCGTCGTCGGGGAATTCCTCGAAACGCTCCGGGTAGGGATAGAAATAGTCGTCGAAGTGGATGGCGTCGACGTCGTAGCGCTCCACGATGTCGGCGACTACCCTGACCGTATGCTCCACAGACTCAGGTTCTGCGGGATCGAAATAGAGCTGCTTGCCGTAGCGCTTGAAGATGCCGGGCTTCCTGAAATACAGATGGCCGGGATGCAGGGCTTCGCTGTCCTTGAAGGTGACGCGGTAGGGATTGAGCCAGGCGTGCAGTTCCATGCCGCGCGCGTGGGCCTCTTCTACCATGAAGGCCAGCGGATCCCAGTAAGGATCGGGGGCGACCCCCTGCTCACCGGTAAGGAAACGCGTCCAGGGCTCGATGTCGGACTGGAAGAAAGCGTCGGCCTCGGGGCGAACCTGGAAGATCACAGCGTTGCAGTGAAGCGAAGCGAGCGTATCGAGAGTGGCGGTCATCCACTGCTGGATCTGCTCGCGCGTTAGTGTCTTGATCTGATCGTTGCCCACGATATGCAGCCACGCTCCGCGAAACTCGCGGACCGGCGGCTCCTGCGTAAAAGCAGGAGCCGCAGTCAGCAGCGCGAGTATCAGGAGCGTAAGCCGCCTTCTCATGGGATGAAACTAGAACTGCACGCCCATGGCGGCGCAAATCTTCTTGGGGATGTCGGTATTGTCCTGACGTGCGGCGAAGCGCTCCGAGCCGACACCCTTCGCCCATACGGGCACCGGTCCGCCGGTGTGGGAACCTGTAGTCCAGCCGATGCGGGCCTCAGTATTGATGTCGGTCTTCATCTGCTGGTCGTTCATATATTTCTCCAGGTCCGTAGTGGTGGTAGACTCCTTGATCTTGTCGATCACGGTCAGGTCGTAGGTGTAGCCTTTTCCACCAAGGGAGATGCCGCCGGTCTCATGGTCGGCCGTCACGACGATAAGGGTCTCGTCGGGATGACGGTCGTAGAAATCCAGGGCCACGGCTATAGCCTGGTCGAAGTCAAGGACTTCGAAGATAGTGCCTGCCAGGTCGTTGCTGTGGGCGGTCCAGTCGATCAGGCCGCCTTCGGCCATGAGGAAGAATCCCTTGGGGTTCCGCTCCAGGACCGTAATGGCAGCATCGACGATCTGGGAGAGCGTCAGTGCTCCTTCGGGACGGCCCAGCGCATAGGGGCAGATGTCTTCCGAACCTTCTGCCTGCACGAGGACAATATGGTCGGCGTCCTTCTTGGCCTGGAAGTCATCATAACCGTAGGCAATGGTGTAGCCTCCCTCGGCAATCATGTCGTAGAGGTTGTGCTCCTTGTCCTTGTTTCGGCCGTTGGGATGGTAGAGCCCGCCGCCACCGAAGAATTCGAAGCCCGTGCCAGGAATCTCGGAGCCGATCTCATAGTAGTTGCCGCGTTTCACGTTGTGGCCGAAAAAGGAGGCGGGAGTCGCATGGTTGATGGGAGTGTTCGACATCACGCCTACACTGTAGCCCGCATCGTGGATCTTGTAGGAGATCGGAGTCAGGATGGTGACCGAGTCGGGGGCGATGCAGAGCATTCCGTTATTGGTCTTCTCGCCGGTGGAAAGGGCTGTCCCTGCAGCCGACGAGTCGGTGATGATGCTGTTTGCAGAGCAGCTTATCGCCTGGCCCATGACAGGGAACTGGGTAAAACAGAGGGGATCCAGGTCTATCGCGCCGCGTTTCTGGGCCAGATAAGCCTCTGCGGCGGCAACATGGGTCGCGCCCATTCCATCACCTATAAAATAAAAAACATACTTGGCGTGCCTTTCCTTCGGAGCACATGAAACCACAGCGAACAGCAGCGCCACACAAGAGAGAATAGTGAATATCTTCTTCATCACAATCAATTAGTTACGTAAGTATAAAAGAAAGGGTGGCACGAAACCACCCTTCCTCTCTTTCGAGTATCCGTCAGTTTTTGGCTGCACCCTTGCGAGCGCCATACATGATCTTCAGGGCAGAGCAACGGCGAAGCTCCTGCTTCACGTCGGAAATGATACCCATGCGGGTGTCCTGGTCTGCCTTGATGTTGACCTGCATGAAAGGACGGTCTACCTCGGACATCTTCTCGCGCTCGGCTGCGATAAAGTCGCGGATGGAGCTCAAGTCGGTGTTGTCCTTGCAGATGACGTCGTTCAACTGAATACGGGAATCCGTACCGTACTCCTTCTGGTACTGAAGGGAAGGGGTACCGATATAGATATAGGAAGCAAGGTCTTTCCGTTCGAGCTTCGCAATCTCAGTGGCCTGAGGGGTGCGGACGCGAACCTTGGTCTCCGTCTGGCGCATGGAAGTACACACCATGAAGAACATCAGGATGATGAACACGATGTCCGGCAGGGACGAGGTATTCATCTGCGGAAGTTCACCTTTGTTTTCT
>CAJONI010000025.1 GCA_905235995.1 uncultured Bacteroidales bacterium | reverse complement strand
CGGGCTCCACCTGCTCAATACAAGAAGTGAAAAGACTGCCGGCGGCAGTCTCTTTTTTGACCCCGGGTCAGGTCCGGGGTGACGGGCGAGATCCCGGGTCAAGCCCGGGATGACGGGGGGAGGAGTATAAATTGCTTTTTTGCGGGTACAAGTTTGCGAGAAAAGATTATCTTTGCGCATGATGATAGAACGAGGGAAAAGATTATGAAAGAAGAAAAACCAAAATTCAAGACCCGGACCGAGATGGTTGAGTGGTATGAGAAGAAGATGGGATGGAAGCCTCTTACAGAGGAAGAGGAGGCCATCCTTGACGATGCCGTGAGAATGATTACCAACCTTGACACCATCCCGCGCTATGAGGTTGCTGATTGACACCCACATCTTTCTGTGGTATGCGAAAAAACGTGACCGCCTATCGCGAAACGTAAAGGCTCTTATAGAAGATCTTGGTAATCAAGTGTATGTCAGTGCTGAATCTCTGAGAGAGTTTGTCCTGCTTTGGAAAAACAAAAAAGATATCCAGAGGCTTTGGCAATCGCCGCAAGAGATGATCAGAGCTGTTGAGGATGTCTATGACTTCCAAATACTTTATCTCAAAAAGGAACAGTATGAGCAATATGCTCATCTTCGGCCAAATGAGGCGCAGGCCCACTATGACCCTTCCGATCATATGATCATCGCACATGCGATATGCAACAGGCTGCCGCTCATCAGCGCGGACGAGAAGTTTCCCTTCTATCGGGAACAAGGCCTGGAACTTATCGACAACGGATAGACCCCGGATCAGGTCCGGGGTGACGGGGGAGACCCCGGGTCAAGACCGAGATGAAGTGAGATTATTTTACTATCCGGATCTCTTCGGTGATGACTTTCACTTCGGATTCCTTCTTGCGGGCGTTGGCCAGGGATATGGGTTTGCCGTCGTTGAAGGCGACGATGAAGGCAGAGGAGAAGCCGGCACGGCGGACGGTGCGAAGGCCCTGCTCCGCCTCGGCGTAGGTGCGCCAGGCCCCCGCGGCATACATCTTCTTGCCCGACTTCTGCTGGTGCGAATATACGGGACTCAGGCCCTTGAGCTGCTTGGGCGTAGGCGTGTAGCCGCTCACGAAAAGCTGTACCTGATATACCAGCCCGTCGGGCAGGCGGTTGCTCCTGGCCATCGCCCCCTCCTTGCCCAGGAGCTGCAGCCCCATCTCGTACTGCTCCTCCGGCTTCTCGAAAGCAAGCATCGGCAGCGAGCCCTCGCTCTGCCGCACGAAGGGATAGCCGCCGTCAGGAGCGGTGACGTCGAGCTTCGAGAGCCGCGCCGCCTCTTCGGGCGTAACCGGCCCGTAGACAGGGCTTCCCTGCCGCAGTACGTAGATCACCACCTCGTCCGGGCCGCAGGCGCGGTTGGAGGCGAAGATGCTGTAGCGCCCGTCGGGCGTGTCGCAGAAGAGCAGGTCGTCGCCCGGCGAATTGAAAGGCAGGCCGAGGTTGCGCACGCGGCCCCATGAGCCGTCGGGCAAGAGCGAAGCCTCGTAGATGTCGTAGCCGCCCATGCCGAAAAGCCCGTTGGAAGAGAAGTAGAGCCGCTTCCCGTCGGGCGAACGCATGGGGAACAGCTCGTCGCCCGGGGAAACCGCTTCGCGGGAAACAGGCCGCGGCCGGCTCCAGAGAGTGTCGTCGCAGAACTCGCTCCAGACTATGTCGCGGTCGCCCGAAGCCCCCTGCACGGAAAGATAAAGCCTGTCGGTCTCATCCGGATACCAGTTCGCATCCGGGCCCCAGGAGCCGTCGGTGAGATGCCCGTACCAAAGGTAAAAGCGCTCGCGCGCGACCCTCTTCTGCGCCACCACCACCGGTCTGGCCGCCCTCTCCGACAGCAGCCGCAGGTTCTGCGCCTCCACCTCCCGGACGAGGGCGAGGCTGTCGGGAACGGGCTCCTGCGCCAGCAGGGGAGAGGCGCAAAGGATTGCAAGAATGGCGAAAAATATGGTGCGTTTCATGGGCATTCAGGGCATTTGAGACAACAAATTTAGCCAAAACCTTCTTATATCAGGAAAAAATTGTAATTTTGCAGGCTATTTCGAGATGCCGGAGCAGGTCCGGCATGACGTTGAAGAAATTAAAAATATAAATTAATAACATAAAAGTTTATGCAAAGTAAAGGCGCCATCACATTCGTGGCCATCCTCATCGGCCTGGCGTGCGTGTTCCAGCTCTCGTTTACCGCTGCGACCGCCATCCAGGAAAACAAAGCCGCCAAGGCAGCCAAAGAAGCTGTCGCGAAGGCCCAGGAGAGCAGCGAGTACGCCAGCGTGTCCGAACTGAACCGCGCATTCTACCTCGATTCGGTGCAGACCGCTGCCAATAAGCTCTACCTCGACTCCATCGCCGGCAAGAAGGTCTACTTCAACTACACCTACAAAGACGTCAAGGAAAAGGAACTCAACCTCGGCCTTGACCTGAAGGGCGGTATGAACATCGTCCTGCAGCTCGACCTGGCCGAGCTCGTGCGCTCCTGCGCCCGCGAGAAGACCACGGACGAGTTCAACAAGGCGATGGCCCTCGCCCAGGAGCGCGCCGACCAGACCCACGAAGACTTCATCTCTCTCTTCGCACAGGCCTGGGAAGAAGTCGCCCCCGGCAAACGCCTCTCCTTCGACATCGACCTCGACAAACTCAGCGGCGACGTGAAAAACAAGGCCAAGGCCAGCAACGAAGAGATCATCTCCCTGCTGAAGGACGAGGCCAAGGGCGCCATCGACAACTCCTACCAGGTGGTCGAGCGCCGCGTCAACCAGTTCGGCGTGGCCCAGCCCAATATCCAGAAAGTGGCGGGTACCGGCCGTATCCTCGTGGAACTCCCTGGCGTGAAGGAGCCTGAACGCGTGCGTAAGCTCCTGCAGGGAACCGCATCCCTCGAATTCTGGGAGACCTACGGCTCCCAGGAGATCATGCCTTATCTCCAGGAAATGAACGAGGCCGTGCGCCAGCAGATCGAGGCCCTCGAGTCCGTGAAGGGCACCGCCGAAGAGGCCGTGGCCGAAGCCGGCGACAACACCCTCGAGTCGCAGCTCGCCGCCCAGAGCGAAGAGCAGGCCGGCGCCGCCAGCGACGCCCTGATGAAGGCCAACCCGGTGTTCAGCCGTCTCCAGACCGTCGGCGGCAATTCCGCCCTCCTCGGCTTGGTCCACTACCGCGACACCGCGCAGATCAACGCCTGGCTCTCGGAGAACCGCAGCCTCTTCCCCGGCGACTTCGTACCCGCCTGGAGCTTCAAGGCCTATGCAGCCGAAGGCCTGCAGCCCGACACCTATTATGAACTCGTGGGTCTGAAGAGCCACGTGGGCAAGGGTCCGGCCCTCGACGGCAAGTACATCGCCTCGGCGAACGTGAACTACAACCAGATGACCGGTGCCCCCGAAGTCAACATGACGATGAACAGCAAGGGCGCCATCGAATGGGAGAACATCACCGGCGAGAACGTCGGACGCCAGATCGCCATCGTGATGGACGGCCAGGTGTACTCCTATCCCAACGTGCAGGGCAAGATCGCCGGCGGAAGTTCCGTGATCTCCGGACACTTCACCCAGCAGGAAGCCGACGACCTTTCCAACGTGCTCAAGAGCGGTAAGCTCTCCACCCCCGCACGCATCGTGCAGGAGCAGGTGGTCGGCCCGTCCCTCGGCAGCGCATCCATCAGGGCAGGTATGATCTCCTTCATCATCGCCTTCTTCCTGGTGCTGGTCTACATGATCATCTTCTACCGCAAGGCAGGTTGGGTGGCCGACATCGCGCTGCTCTGCAACGTACTGTTCCTCTTCGGTGCCCTGGCATCGTTCGGCACCGTGTTCACCCTCTCTGGCATCGCCGGCCTCGTGCTGACCATGGGTATGGCGGTCGACGCCAACGTGATCATCTACGAGCGTATCAAGGAAGAGCTCAACGCCGGCAAGGCCCTCCGCCTGGCAATCGCCGACGGTTACAAGAACGCCTACTCGGCCATCCTCGACGGTCAGATCACCACGATCCTGACCGGTATCATCCTCTACATCTTCGGCAGCGGCACGATCCGTGGCTTCGCCGCCGTGCTCGTGATCGGTATCATCACTTCGGTGCTGACCTCAATCTTCGTCACCCGCCTGATCTTCGAAGGACAGCTCAAGAGGGGCAAGAACATCACCTTCGCCTCCGAATGGTCGTCCAGGTTCCTGAAGAACACCAAGATCAACTTCCTCGGCCTCCGCAAGAGGACCTACATGGCCTCCGCCATCGTGTGCGTCGTCTGCCTGGCCTTCATCTTCACCAAGGGCTTCTCGCTCGGCGTCGACTTCAGCGGCGGCCGCACCTACACCGTGCGCTTCGACCAGCAGGTCACCCCTGAGCAGGTCCGCGCAGCCCTGCTCGACGAATTCGGCGAATCCTCCGAGGTCAAGCAGTTCGGCGGCGCCTCGCAGATGCGCATCACCACCAAATACATGGTGGGCGACAAGAGCACCGAGGCCGACCGTCAGATCGAGGCCAAGATGTACAACGCATTGAAGGCCTTCTACGCCAACGATCCCGGACTGGAGGGCTTCACCTCCACGCTCGAGAACCCTAACGGTATCATCTCCTCCGACCGCGTGGACGCCTCCATCGCAAGCGAAGTGAGGCGCGACGCAGTGATCGCCGTGATCCTTGCCCTGATAGTGATCTTCGGCTACATCGCCTTCCGCTTCAAGAACTGGACCTGGGGTGTGGGCGGCGTGACCTCGCTGATCCACAACTCGATCATCGTGATCGGCTTCTACTCCATCTTCAGCGGAGTGCTGCCCTTCACCCTCGATGTCGACCAGACCTTCATCGCGGCAGTGCTGACGATCATCGGTTACTCGATCAACGACAACGTGGTGATCTTCGACCGTATCCGTGAATACAGGACCCTGTATCCGAAACGCCCGCTCGACCAGAACATCAACGAAGCCCTCAACGCGACACTCTCGCGTACCATCAACACCTCGGTTTCGACCCTGCTCGTGCTGCTGGCCATCGCCTTCTTCGGCGGTGAGAGCATCCGCGGCTTCTCGGTGTCGCTGGCACTCGGTGTCGTGGTCGGTACCTACGCCTCAATCTTCATCGGTACTCCGATCATGTACGACCTGAACCAGAAGAAACTGGCAAAGGAGAACAAATAAGAAAATGCTTTTTAAACTGCCTTTCGGCCGCCCCAAAAAGGCGGCCGATTTTTTCGTGTTGGGTGGAGCCCGGCTCGAAATGCTGCAGCAGGAAGGACGTTATTCCTGCTACCGAAACACCCGGGCGACGCTGCACAAACTCGCCCGTTTTACCGGAAGGCACGCCCTTCCGGTAAAAGATCTGAATACGGCCCTGCTGGAGGGGTTCCGTGACTATCTGACCGACATGCTCGGTAACAGCCACAACACCGTGGTTGAGAACTTCAAAGTGATCTCGCAGCTGCTCGACGAAGCGCACGTGATCCCGAATCCCTGCAAAGGCCTGAAACTCACCCGTGAGGCCACTGAACGCTGTTTCCTGCAGGAAGATGAGCTGCAGCGCATCCTGGCGCTTCGCCTCAAGGCCGGAAGCGAAATCGACCTGGCGCGGGACATCTTCTATGTGGAATGCCGCACCGGGTTGAGGATCAGCGACCTGCTTAACCTTCGCTGGGACGGCGTGTCCGACGGGACGCTGCGCCTGAAGATGCAGAAGACCCGCCGGCGCGTGACCGTACCCATAAGCGCCGGAGTGGGGGCCGTGCTGGAGAAATACCGCACGCTCTTCTCCACTCCGTCGACGAGGGTGTTTCCGATTGTCGACCGTTTCGAGACCCACAACAGGTCTTTCGAGTCCGACAGGGCAAGGGTCTACGCCACGGCCCGCATCAACCTGCAGCTGAAGAAGCTGGCGAAGCGGGCAGGGATAGAGAAGAACGTGTCGACCCACACGGGGCGGCACACCTTCGCCACTGCGCTCATCGGCAAGGGGGCGAGCATCTATGAGGTAAAAGAACTCCTGGGCCACCACGACGTGCGGGTGACCCAGGTGTATGCTCATCTGCTCGACAGCCGGAAGCGGGAGCTGGTGGAATGTCTGGATGCCGGGATTTAGCTTTCCCTGAAGGCGTTGTCCAGGGCTTCGGCGGCGTCGATCTGGCCGTAGTTGCGGTAGAGGCGCGATAGATAGAAGTATATCGTCATGGCGTCTTCCGCAAGCCTCTTGTCGAGTACGTCGTCGTCGCCGGGGCCTGTGGACTGCGAGAAGTAGACTAGGGCCTTGAGCGTCTCTGCGGCCAGCTGGTCGCCCACCGCACGCGCCTTCTCGGTCTTGCCGAGCTGGAAATAAGTCTCGGCGATGGTCATCACCGCCCACTCGTTCGCACTGCGGAAGGTGGACGAGTTGTAGGGGAAGTTCTGCGAAGGCATCGAAGCGACGCACAGGTCGAGCACCTGCTCGGCCTTGTCGCGTTCGCCCTTTTCGAACAGCGCCGTCGCCACGGTGGCGAACATGTCGCGGACCGGCACCACCGCGTTGAAGGTGAACATGTTCTGGTAGTCCCAGTGGACCGTCGTGTCGGCCATCGAGTCGAAGCGCAGGGTGTTCATCATCAGGTCGTAGAGATGGTCGGTGTCGAGCGTTGCGGCGCGGTTGCCGGACTCGTTGATGAACGGCACCAGGCGGTAGACGAAGCCGTCGTACTGCAGCCAGGGCTCGATGCCGAGCTTGGTCTCGTTGCGCGACACGAAGCAGATGGGCCGCGACCAGTCGTAATTGGCCAGAATGTCGAGCATCACAAGGTCGAACTTCGAGATATTGTTGCCGCTGATCTGCAGGAAGATGAAGTCCTGCATGCGGTCTTTCTGGTCTTCCTTCACGATGCCGGCGCGGATGGCGTTCTCCTTGTTGACGGGGACGGCGAGCTGGTGGCCGGGGATGAAGTCGAGGCCTTCGCGCGTGTAGCGCTCGTCCTTGAAGATGCGTATGGCCTCCGAGGCCATGATGGGATATTCCACGCCCTCGACGTCGACCACGGGCGTGAAGTCGTTGGTCCCGTAGAGGTACTGCTTGCGCGGGATGGTGATGTTGACGGGGTCGGACTCGTAGGCGCGGAGCTTCATCTGGTCGATGTACCAGTCGGTGCCCAGCAGCGAGGAGTTGACGATGCGCACGTCGGTGCGCACCCCTTCCACTTCCTGTGCGTACCAGAGCGGGAAGGTGTCGTTGTCGCCGTGGGTCACCAGCAGAGCATTGGGGCCGCAGCTCTGGAGATGGTTCCAGGCCAGGTCGCGGGCCGTGTAGCGGCCGCTGCGGTCGTGGTCGTCCCAGTTCTGCGCGCCCATGAGCACGGGCACGAAGAGCCCGAGCGCCACCGCCAGCGCCGCGGCGGGCATGCCGTCACGGTGTTTGGCGAGATTCTCGATCCATTGCTGCAGCGCCAGCACGCCGAGGCCTATCCACAGCGCGAACACGTAGAAAGAGCCCGCGTAGGCGTAGTCACGCTCGCGTACCTGGTAGGGCGGCTGGTTGAGGTAGACCACGATGGCCAGGCCGGTGAGCAGGAAGAGCAGACCGGTGACCCAGCTGTTGCGGCCGTCGTGCCTGAGCTGGAAGAAGAAGCCTATCAGACCCAGGATCAGCGGCAGGAAGAAGTAGTGGTTCTTGCCGCGGTTGTGGACTATGTAGTCGGGGCCTATGCTCTGGTCGCCCAGGCGCGCCTTGTCGAGGAAGTTGATTCCGCTCTCCCAGTTGCCGTTGACACGGTCGCCGGGCACCTGGCCGTGGAGGTCATTCTGGCGTCCCACGAAGTTCCAGAGGAAGTAGCGCAGGTACATGTAGCCCACCTGGTAGTCCAGGAAGAAGCGCAGGTTGTCGCCCATCGAGGGCATCTGGAAATTGGTGTTGCGCCCGTAGATCTTGGCGCGGCGGACCTTGGAGTGCGTGTCGTAGGTCTTGTAGAACTCCTTGTAGCGCTCGTCGAAGCCGTTCCACATGCGCGGGAAGAGCATCTTGGTGTTGGAAGGATAGTCCGCGTCGATGTTGACGGCGTGGTAGTACTTGCCGTCGAGCGGGGTCCAGTAGGGTTTTTCCTTCACTTCGTAGGGCGAAGTGTAGGCCTGCCCGTAGATTATGGGGTTCGAGCCGTATTGCTCGCGTCCGATGTAGCGGATCAGCGAGTAGGGGTTGTCGGGCTGGTATTCGTTCATCGGGGTTCCGGCGCTCGAGCGGATGATGGTCACGGCGAAGAGCGAGTAGCCGATGATGATGCAGGTGACCATCAGCGTGGCGGTGTGGGCCAGGACCCTGCCCTTCCTGCGGAAGAAGGCCAGCAGGAAGAAACACAGCGCGAGGAAGAGCACCATGAACACCGAAGCGCCGACGTCGAATTTCGCGCCGAAGCCGTTGACGAAGATGCGGTCGACGGTCGCGGCTACCTTCGGGAGCCAGGGGATGATTCCGAAAAGGATGACGGCCAGTACGGCTCCCGAGAGCGCCAGCACGCCGAAGCCCTTCCAGAAAGTGACGTGGCCCTGGTGCTGCTTGTAGTAGATAAGGAACACAATGGCCGGGATGGTCAGCAGGTTGAGCAGGTGCACGCCGATACTCAGGCCCATCAGGAAGCAGATGAGGATCAGCCATCGGCCGGAGTACGGCTCGTCGGCGCACTCCTCCCACTTGAGCGCCGCCCAGAACACGATGGCGGTGAAGAGCGAACTCATGGCGTAGACCTCGCCTTCGACTGCCGAGAACCAGAAGGTGTCGGAGAAGCAGTAGGCGAACGAGCCCACCACTCCGGCGCCTATGAGGGCCACTGCCGAAGCCCTGGTGAGCTGGCGGCCCTGCCGCTCAAGGATACGCCGTCCGAAATGGACGATGGTCAGGTAGAGGAAGAAGATCGTGAAGCCGGAGCAGAGTGCGCTCATGGCGTTGACGGCCACGGCGGCGTGCTCCGCGCCCGAGAAGATGGTGAAGATGCGGGCGAAGAGGTTGAACACCATGTTTCCCGGGGGGTGGCCGACTTCCAGCTTGTAGGACGATGCGATGAACTCGCCGCAGTCCCAGAAACTCGTCGTGGGCTCTATCGTCGCCAGATAGACCAGCGAGGCGAGCACGGCCACGAAGGCCGATACGATACGGTTGACCTTATTGAATTGCTTCCTTTCCATTAGGTGCTTTTTTTGTGCAAACAACAAAGATAAAGGTTTTATCACTAACTTTGCGAAAAAATTGCAAGGACGATGCCACAAGACTGGAAAGACATCCTGCAGGGTCGGTTTTCCGACGAACTTGCGAGCCTTCCGCCCGATCCGGAGCCCTCTCAGGCCACTGCACAGGCCCCCGTGCTGATGAAGCAGAGGCTCGTGGTGGCGATCGACCGCCGGCGCAGGGCGGGGAAGCAGGTCACTGTAGTGTCCGGCTTCACGGGCGACGACGGAGCTGTGGCGGAGCTTGGCCGGAAGCTGAAGACCCGTCTCGGGGTCGGAGGCACCGCCGGCGAAGGCGAGATCGTCCTGCAGGGCGACGTGCGCGACAAGGTGGTCGCGATGCTAAACGAGATGGGCCACTCGGCCAAGAGGGGCAACTGACAAGCTATGCGAATACTTCCTGACCCATACCTGTTGGCCGCGATGCTGGCCCTCTCCGTCCTGGTGCTCATGCGCTACGAAGTGCTGGCCATGGCCATGGAGGCCGTCTTGGCCCTGTATCGCGACGAACACTCCCACAAGGAGATGCTGGACAACCATTCGCTCACCGGCGCAGTACGCACCATCTTCCCCTTCCTGCTGCCGTTCTACGCGGTGATGCTCATCGCCTCACGCGTATCCGTGCAGGGTCTGCTCTGGACCCTGGCGGGAATAGTGGCGCTCTGCCTGCTGCGGCTGGCCTTCGGGCGGCTGCTGGGCTGGCTCACGCGCGAGCCGGAGCTTTTCCGCGAACTCGGCCTTACGGAACAGATCGCGGCAGTCGGTGTAATGGCTTTCTCGATCCCGGGAGCCCTGGTGGGCTGGATATGGCCCGCCACGCCGCTGTGGGTCACATGGACCTGGATGGGACTGGCCGCTGCGGCGGGGTTCTTCATCTATGCGCGCCGTGGTTTTTCTCTGATTTTTGAACGAGGATTTTCATTATTTTATTGGATTCTGTATCTTTGCGTCCTCGAAATTTTACCGATTTGTGTGGTAGTTAACTTATTGATGCATGGAAATTAAACGTGTTCTCATATCGCAGCCGGAACCCTCTGGTGCCTCTCCCTACACCGAATTGATTTCCAAGTGGGGACTGACCATAGATTTCTTCCCCTTTTTCCGAGTGGAAGGGGTTTCCGTCCGCGATTTCACGGCACAGCACGTGACCATACTCGACCATACCGCGATAGTTTTCACGTCGCGTACAGCCATCGATTCCTTTTTCCATATCTGCGAACAGACCCGGGTGGCAGTGCCCGAGACCATGAAGTATTTCTGCCAGAGCGAGGCCATCGCGGTCTATCTCCAGAAGTACATAGTATACCGCAAGCGCAAGATCTTCTACGGCACTGGTACGGTGGCCTCGATGGTAGCGGCCATAGGGACCAAGCACCGCGCCGAGAACTTCCTGATAGCCTGCACCGACAGCCTCAAGCCTGACGTGCACAAGCTCTTCACGAAGGAGAAGCTGAAGCACGGCAGCGTGGTCCTGGTGCGTACGGTGGCCAACGACCTGCGCGGGATCGACGTCCACGGCTACGATGCGATGGCGTTCTACAGCCCTTCGGACGTGTATTCGCTCCAGGAGAGCTTTCCGGAGTTCAGGCAGGAGGACCTGGTGTTCTTCACCTACGGGCCTTCGACGGCCAAGGCGATGGCGGAGGCGGGGCTCAAGGTGGCCATAGAGGCACCTTCGCCCACTGTTCCTTCGATCGCGGCGGCGCTGACCCGCTATCTGGAAGACAACGCGAAGAAATGACCGAAAGGGAGATCCTCGCGCTGCTGGCTTCGGGCCGGGTGGCGTTCCGCCATCCGCTGAAGCTGCATTACCGCGAGGGGTCGGGCCTTTTCGGGGTGTCGGTGCCGAAGCGGCTGTTCAAGCGTGCGGTGATGCGCAACCTGCTGAAGAGGCGGGTGCGCGAGGCCTGGCGGCACAACTGCCCGCGGCTGGGGGACAAGAAGTTCGACGTTTTCATCTACTACATAGGAAAGGAGCCGGAAGACTATGGACAAATCGAAAAAAGCCTCTGTCAGATACTGGACGACCTGGCTACCGATTAAGCTGATCAGGCTCTACCAGCTGACGCTGTCGCCCTACATGGGGCGGCAGTGCCGCTATACGCCGACTTGTTCGAACTATGCCATAGAAGCCCTGCAGAAGCATGGCCTGCTCCGCGGCAGCTGGCTCGCCACCATGCGCATCCTCCGCTGCGCCCCCTGGGGCGGCAGCGGCTATGATCCCGTTCCGTAATATAATAGCTTTTGCCGTAGTGGAATGGGATGTGTCTCTGAAACCCATGCCACCCTCGGCACTGTAAGAGGGAGGGGCCCAAAATCAGCTTGCTGATTTTAGGGAGGGGTCGCGCTTGCGCGACGGTTTCAGAGACACATCCCTGGAACTAAAGGCAAAAGCCTTTATCGGGTCAAGCGGCGGGTGAGGAAGGAGATGAGAAGGCCGATGAGGGAGACTCCGGCGACTGTCAGCACGAGGTCGAGCGGCTGGATGACGACCGGATAGGCGTCGATCACGAAATTGCCAGGCATCTTGACGAAGCCGAAACGCATCTGCGCCCAGCAGACGAGCAGACCCAGCACAAGCCCTGACACTATCCCCAGCAAAGATATCATCCATCCCTCCCGGACGAAGATGCCCGAAACCAGCGAATCGTCGGCCCCCATGGCATGCAGCGTCGCGATGTCGTCGCGCTTCTCGATGATGAGCATCGACAGCGAACCGAAGATGTTGAACGACACGATGAGCATCACGAAGAGCATGATCAGGAAGATGGCTATCTTCTCGTAAACCAGCACTTTATATAAAGCCGTGTTCTGCTGCCTGCGGTCGGAGACCTTGAAATCTTCTCCCAGTGCAGCCTGCCATTCGCGCAGCAGCGCCTTTGGCGCCATACCGTGACGGTCGAGCACCGACGAGTCGAGATAGACCTCGAGAGCCGACACCTCGTCGCTGTATTCGAGCAGCTCCCGCATGGCCTCCAGCGGCATGAACATATATTTCTGGTCGAACTCCTGCTCCAGCGACACTATGCCCGCCGGATGGAGTTTCACCTGCCTGAGCGAAGCGAGCGGATCGAGCATGTCAACCTTCGCCGTGCGGCCCGGGAACCAGGCTGTCAGCGGCTGCAGGAAGGCTGGCCGCGCCCCGAGTTCGAGCGCCACGGTGCGCCCCAGCACGACCTGGTTCAACTGCCCGAATTTCAGCTCGAAATCCCCCTCCACCACATAGTCGCGCAGACCTGTGGCCCGCTCGTAGAGCGAGTCGACGCCCCGCGCCGTGACCACTTTCTCGCGCTCGCCGTATTGCACGAAAACCCTCTCCTCCAGCACCCCGCAGGCCGCCGCGACACGCGGATCGCCGTCCAGGAAGTCGAAGCGGGAATCGTAGTCGAACACCTTGCCCCCGGCGGGCGTGATGCGCACGTCGGGCGTGTGAGCGTCGGAGAGCGAGCGCACCACCAGGTCGAAACCGTTGTAGACTGAGAGTATCACCACCAGCGCGGCGCAGCCCACGGCGATGCCCGCCGCCGCTATGCCCGAGATCAGGTTGATGACCTGGTGCGACTTGCGGGCGAACAGGTAGCGGCGCGCTATGAACCGGGAGAGCTTCATCGCCTGCCGGAAGTGTTATTGCTTGAGCAGCTGGTCGATATGCTCTACGTAGTCGAGCGAGTCGTCGAGATGGAACGTCAGCTCCGGCACTATGCGAAGCTGTTTGGCTACCCTCCGCCCGAGTTCGCCGCGAAGGCGCGGGGTCTCGGCCTCGAGCTGGGCCATGACCGCCTCGGCCTTGGAGGAAGGGAAGACGCTGACATAAACCTTGGCCAGCGCCAGGTCGGGGGAGATCTTCACCCCGCTGACGGTCAGCATGGCCCCGTCGTAGGCCGCCATGCCGCGTCCGCGCAGGATCTCGGCAAGGTCTTTCTGTACCTGCCGCGCCACTTTCTGCTGCCGGGTGGATTCGCTTTCCATGGGAGTCTATTCGAATTTCAGGATGTAATAGTTCTTCTTGCCTTTCTGCACGAGGATGTACTTGCCGTCGAGCAGGTGCCCGGAGGTGAGCTGCATGGCCGCGTCGGTCACTTTCTCCTTGTTGATCGAGAGACCGCCGCCCTGCACCATCTTGCGGCATTCTCCCTTGCTGGGGAAGATGTCGGTACGCACTGCCAGCATCTCCGCGAGGTCGCAGGGGAGCGAGTCCTTGGACATGGCGTATTGGGGCACGTTGCCGAACACGGAGAGGAAGGTGCGCTCGTCGAGAGCCTTGAGGGCCTCCACGGTGCCTTTCCCGAAGAGCATCTGCGAGGCTTCGACCGCATTGTCGTAGGCCTGCTGCCCGTGGGTCATCACCGTCACTTCGCGCGCCAGTATCTTCTGGAGCGTGCGGCGCTCGGGGGCTTCGCGATGCTCGGCGATGGCCGCCTCGATGGTCTGGCGGTCGAGCATGGTGAAGATCCTGATATAGCGCTCGGCGTCCTCGTCGCTGACGTTGAGCCAGAACTGGTAGAACTCGTAGGGAGTGGTACGCTCCGGGTCGAGCCACACGTTGCCCTTCTCGGTCTTGCCGAACTTAGTGCCGTCGGCCTTGCGGATGAGTGGGCAGGTGAGGGCGAAGGCCTCGCCGCCGTCGATGCGGCGGATGAGCTCGGTGCCGGTGGTGATGTTGCCCCACTGGTCGGAGCCG
>CAJONI010000024.1 GCA_905235995.1 uncultured Bacteroidales bacterium | reverse complement strand
GTTCATGTAGACGCGAGCAACTGCTGATTTACGTCTTCCAAGGGCGTTGAATACTTCCATTACTCTGTCTTAAATTTCGTTTAACGTAAGGGGTTTGGGTTGCTGGGCCTCGTGCGGGTGCTCCGGTCCTGCATAGACGTACAGGTTGCGGAACATCTGGGAACCCAGGCGGGTCTTCGGAAGCATTCCCTTGATGGCATGCTCCACGACGAAGGTCGGCTTGCGATCGAGCATTTCTTTAGGCGTGGCGAAGCGCTGTCCTCCCGGATAACCGGTGTAACGGACATACACTTTGTCGGTCAGCTTGTTGCCGGTGAGACGGACCTTGTCGGCGTTGACGACGATGACGTTGTCACCACAGTCCACGTGCGGCGTGTAGTCCGGCTTGTTCTTGCCCCTGAGGACAAGGGCAACCCGGGAAGCGAGACGACCCAGCACCTGATCGGTCGCATCAATAACGTACCATTCTTTCTTGACGGTGGCGCTATTGGCGGAGATGGTCTTGTAGCTTAAAGTGTCCACTTTGTTGATTTTAAGGTTAATACTGCGTAAATGTTGCGATTCCCCGCAATTTTGGGGGCTGCAAAATTACGAAATATTTTCTTACAGACAAATTTTAGAATCTGTTTTGATCCAGATTCTTCAGAAGAGCAGGCCGTTGAAGGTTTTTTCCGGGGCCACTTTGCGGATCATGCCGTCGAATCCGGAACCTTCCTCCCAGGTAAGGAACTGCGTCTTGATGGGGAGATAGAAGAGCCTGCGGCGCACTTCAGCATGGAGCTTTGCGCAATGGAGCAGGCGCATCGCGTCCTTTTCGGTCGTGAGCAGCAGCGTGCTGGGGTGCTTGCGCACATAGCCTGCGAGGGCCCTCTCGTCGGCACGGGTGAAGCGGTGGTGGTCGCCGAACTGCCTGTGCTCTATGAAAGCATACCTGTCGTACAGGAAATCGAGCAGGGGCCTGTCGTCGGCAATCCCGGAGAACAGATAGACCTCCTGCGAATATGCGTAGCGCTTGTCGGCTTCACTTTGGAACACCGGCAGAGGGTCGCAGTAGCGTATTCCTGCGAAATAGAGCGGCTGGTCTTCGCGGAGCCTGAGCTTCCTGCGGACTTGTTCGCGCTCCGCTTCGTCGAGCTGTTCCGGGACCTTCGTCACCACCACCGCGTCGGCTCGACTGAGCCTGCCTGGCAGGTCGCGCAGGCGCCCGATGGGCATGAGACTGTCGTCATACACGGGGCGGTTGTAGTCCACCAGCGCGATTTCGAAGGCGGGCTTCAGCGCACGGTACTGGAATCCGTCGTCGAGAATCACCAGGTCGGGGCGTTCGTTCTCCGGCAGTTCGAGCAACTGGCGGACGCCATGGTTGCGGTCCTTGTCGACCGCCACGGGCACATGGGGGAACTTGAGGCACATCTGCAGCGGCTCGTCGCCGACCGTGAGAGCCGTGTCTTCGGGCGTCACGCGATGAAATCCCCTGCCCTTGCGCTTGTATCCGCGCGAGAGCACCGCCACACGGCAGCGCCCCTGAAGCAGGGTGACCAGATATTCCACCATGGGCGTCTTGCCGGTGCCGCCGACCGTCACGTTGCCCACGGAAATCACCGTGACCGGATGCTCGCTGCGCTTGCGCCAGCCCTTGTCATAGAAGAGATGCCGGACGCGAAGCGCCAACCAGTAAGGAAAAAGTACGATGTTGCTTATCATCCCCAAACCTCCGCAATATGGTCGAGCAGCGCATGCAGCGCCGCAGGGTCGTTTTCAGTGACCAACTTGAGCCTGGTCTCCCTGAAATCGGGCAGGCCCTTGAAATAGCAGCTCAGGTGCCGGCGCATCTCCAGCACTCCCTTCCTCTCGGCCTTGAGCGAGAGCGAGAGGTCGAGATGGTGGTGGGCCAGCGCCACACGCTCACGCACCGTCATGGGCGGCAGTATCTCTCCCGTGGCAAGATAGTGCTTCACCTCGCGGAATATCCACGGATGTCCGAAACTCGCCCTGCCTATCATTATGGCGTCGACGCCGTAGCGGTCGAAGGCCTCCTTCGCCTGTTCGGGAGTGGTGATGTCGCCGTTGCCTATGATGGGTATCCTCATGCGCGGGTTGCGCTTCACCTCGCCTATGAGCGTCCAGTCGGCAGTACCTTTATATAATTGGGCCCGGGTGCGGCCGTGGATCGTCAGGGCGGAGATACCGGCGTCCTGCAGGCGTTCTGCCAGCTCCACTATGATCTTGTGCTCCTCGTCGTAGCCCAGGCGCGTTTTCAACGTCACCGGCAGCTTCACGGCCTCGACCACGCGGCGCGCGATCTCGACCATCTTGTCGGGCTCGCGCATCATGCCGCTGCCCGCGCCGCGCCGGGCGATCTTGTTGACCGGGCAGCCGAAATTGATGTCGATCAGGTCGGGCCCGGCGGCTTCCGCGCGCACCGCCGCCTCCACGAGGGCCTCGGGCAGATGCCCGTAGATCTGGATGCCGATGGGGCGCTCGCTGTCCGACACCTGCATCTTGGCGATGGTCTTGGCCGCGTCGCGGATCAGTCCGTCAGAAGAGATGAATTCGGTGTACATCATGTCGGCCCCGAAGTCCTTGCACACGGCCCTGAAGGAAGCGTCAGTGACGTCTTCCATCGGCGCCAGCAGCACCGGCCGTTCCCCCAGATCGATGTTTCCGATTTTCACGCCGCAAAGATACAAAAAAGAGCCGCTCTTTCGTCTATGATGAGGGCGCCGTGATTGAAGGGAATGAAAATAGTATTAACATCTTTTCAACAATTTTTGCGTACAGCAAACAGATTTTGCTATATTTGTCTTGCTTTTGCGCGCACGTGCGCGTAACGTGCGCGTAAAACGTGATAATTGTATGGTATGGCTACAAAAATTTGACGATTGAGTAAAAAAATGTATATATTTGCTACATAGTTGGCTAAAAAATAAACAAACAATAAGTTAAAATTCTCTTTTTTTTAATCAAAACTCACATCTATGTTCGTAACAAAAAAAGCAGGCCGCATCCTTGCGGCGTTGTGCGCACTGGTCCTCACTGCAGGGTCCGTGTGGGCTCAGCAGATCAACGTCACCGGACGTGTCGTTGACCAGAACAATGAGCCGGTCATAGGTGCCTACGTGGTGGTCGCGGGAACGACCGTCGGAACGTCGACCAACGCCGACGGCCGATATTCCATCTCCGCCCCCTCCAACGGCACGCTTCAGTTTACCTGCATCGGTTTCAAGACCCAGGACGTGGTCGTGGGAGGACGCAGGGTTATCGACATCATCCTGGCGGTTGACGCCGAATATCTGGAAGACGTGGTTGTCGTGGGTTACGGCACCCAGCGCCGTGCAAACCTCACCGGCGCCGTCTCCACTGTCGACGTGACCAAGACCCTGGAAAGCAAGTCGACAACCGACCTGGGCAAGGCCCTGCAGGGCGCAGTCCCCGGTCTGACGGTCCTCAACGCCAACGGTGACATCAACGCCGAGCCTACCATCGTGATCCGTGGTATCGGTACCCTGTCCAACAGCGGCACCTCCACTCCTCTCTACGTGGTCGACGGCGTCCCCATGGAAAGCCTTTCCTTCCTCAACCCTCAGGATATCGCCACGATCTCCGTGCTCAAGGATGCCGCCTCCACCTCAATCTACGGTACCCGCGCAGCCTTCGGTGTGGTGCTGATCACCACCAAGAGCGCCCAGACCACCGACAAGGTGGCTGTCAGCTACACCAACAACTTCGGCTGGAGCCAGGCGACCGACCTGCCCAACTATCCCAATGTGATCGAGCAGGTGACCGCCATGACCGAGGCCAACAACCGCGCCGGTGTCGAGAGCGAACTCTTCGGCATGTACCTCGACAGCGACCACTTCATCGACATGGCCACCCGCTGGCAGCAGAAGCATGGCAAGAAGGCCGGTTATCGCAAGATGGTCTTCGGCGACGACTACGACGAACTCGGCTACTACGCCGACTGGGACGTGGTCAACATCATGTTCAACAAGGCAGCCCCGTCGCAGAACCACACTCTCTCCGTGCAGGGCAACTCCGGCAAGACCAACTACTACATGTCCGCCGGTTACAGCCAGGACCAGAGCATCGTCAACTTCAATCCCGACAAGGTCCAGAAGTACAACGTGACCGTCAACGTCTCGACCCAGGCCACGAAGTGGCTGCAGGTCGGCGCACGCGTCAACTACTCCGACAAGATCTATAAATATCCGTATACCCGCGGTGCCAACAACTACCAGTACCTCTGGCGCTGGGGTTCGTTCTTCGGCCCTTACGGCTGGTATGAGGACGAAAACGGCACTCAGTACGAGGCCCGCACCATGATCGGCGCCCGCGTTACCGGCGCCCCCAGCTCGCAGCGCAGGTCCAACCTCCGTCTGGGCGGCTTCCTGAAGATCGACATCGTCAAGGGTCTGACCTTCAACGCCGACTACACCTTCACCCACAACGTGGGCCGCTACAAGGGTCCCGGCTTCCCCTCCGTCGTGCTCAACACCTGGAGCGTGAACCCCGTGGTCACCAACATCATGTCCACGACCTGGATGGAGACCAGCCGCGACTTCTTCTACAACCATGTGGGCAACGCCTACCTGAACTACAAGCTCGACGTGGCCAAGGACCATCACATCAACCTGATGGCCGGCGCCAACCTCGACAAGGCCGAATATGAGTACCTCTACTACGAGCGCCACGACCTGATGGACGTCAACATGCCCGAACTCGCACTGGCCGACTCCGACTACAGCTACACCCACCGTCACACCCACTGGGGTTCGCTCGGCTTCTTCGGCCGCGTGAACTACGACTACAAGGGCAAGTACCTGGCAGAGTTCAACATCCGCCGCGACGGTTCCTCGAAGTTCCCTCCGAAGGACCAGTGGGCGACGTTCGTCTCCGGTTCCGCGGGCTACCGCATCTCCGAAGAGGCCTTCTGGGAGCCCATCAAACCCATCATCAACAACGCAAAGATCCGCGCCTCCTACGGCCAGATCGGTAACCAGGAAGTGGGTACCGACATGTACCTCGAGACCATGTCCAAGGTTACCAACGGCGTGAACTGGATCGGCAGCGGCAACTCCAAGTACGACTACTTCACCGCTCCGAAGATGGTGTCCGAATCCCTGACCTGGGAGAAGATCGCCACCACCAACGTCGGTATCGACCTCGGCTTCATGGGCGGCGACCTCGGCGTAACCTTCGACTGGTTCCAGCGCAGCACCATCGGCATGCTCGCTCCGGGCAAGGCCCTTCCGTCCGTCCTGGGCGCATCGGCGGCCTATGAGAATGCCGGTAACCTCCGCACCCGCGGCTGGGAATTGAGCATCGACTGGCACCACGACTTCGGTCCCGTGAACGTCTACGCCATCGGCAACCTCTCCGACTATAAGACCAAGGTCATGGAGTGGGACAGCAACAACCTGATCAACAGCTACTACTCCGGCAAGGAGTACGGCGAGATCTGGGGCTTCGAGACCGACCGCTACTTCACCTCCGCCGCCGACGTGGCCTCCTCGCCTTCCCAGACGAAGCTGGAGTCCGGCAAGTTCAAGTTCGGCCCTGGTGACATCAAGTTCGTCGACCAGAACGGTGACGGCGTCATCGACTGGGGCAAGGGTACTCCCGACGACCACGGCGACCTGATCAAGATCGGCAACAGCACTCCCCGCTTCCAGTATTCCCTCCGCCTCGGCGCCAACTGGAACGGCTTCGACCTCGACCTCTATTTCCAGGGCGTAGGCAAGCGTGACATGTGGACCCAGTCGTCCTTCGTGATGCCGTTCATGCGTGGCGTCGACGGTATCTACGTCAACCAGATGAGCTATGTGACCGCCCAGCAGGTGGCTTCCGAGAGCATCGACCAGAGCGCCCGCTTCCCCGCCCTCTTCGGCGGCGGCGCAGGCCAGGGCAACATCTCCTCCAGCATCGTGGATGCAGGCCGTTACAACTTCTATCCTCAGACCAAGTACCTGGTCAACATGGCCTACCTCCGTCTGAAGAACCTCACCATCGGCTACACCATCCCTCAGAAGATCACCCGCAAGGCGAAGATCGAGAAGGTGCGCGTCTATTTCGCAGCCAACAACCTGCTTGACATCATCAACCACAACCAGGGTACCGGCATCGATCCTGAGATCAACACCGGCCAGGGTTCCTACCAGAACGGTGTATGGGGCCGTACCGAGCCTATCTACCGTACGTATTCCTGTGGTCTGCAGATCTCCCTCTAATACTTAAAGGTCTACGAATATGAAAAAATTCTATATATTTCTCTCCGCTGCAGTCCTGAGCCTCAGCCTCAGTTCCTGCGCCGATATCCTGAACGGAGATCCGTATACCTCCTTCACGAAATCGAACTACTTCACCAGTGAGAAGAACGTAGAGCTTTTCGCCAACTACTTCTATTCAGAGTGGTCGGGCTACGGCAACAGCGGCTCCTACGGTTCCTTCTACTTCCCGACGCTGAACGACAACCAGACCCCGACCGGTTACACCGAATGGTCGTACACTTCGGTCTCTGCAACCAACAGCACCTGGAACAGCTGCTACACTGAAATCCGTCGCGCCAACACCCTTCTCGAGGCTCTTCCGGGCATCGACGATATGAGTTCCAACGCAAAGGCCAACTGGGAAGGCCTCGCCCGTCTGTACCGTGCATGGCAGCACTACTGCCTCGTGCGCGCATTCGGCGACTGCTACTGGGTTGACCATACCCTCGACACCAGCGACGAAGACATCCTCTACGGCCCCCGCCAGGACCGCGACGTGGTCATGGACAAGGTGCTCGAAGACCTGAACTTCGCAGTGGCCAACATCTCCGCCAACGCCAACTCCCGCACTGCCTACAACGCAGCCGTGGCCCAGGCCATCAAGTCGGAGATCTGCCTCTACGAAGGCACCTTCTGCAAGTACCGCAGCGCTGCCGACGGCCAGAAAGCCGCCGACGCATCCCGTGCCACCCGCTATCTCAACGAGTGCAAGACGGCCTGCCAGGCTCTCATGAACAACTCCAACTATGAGCTCAGCAGCGACTACAAGGCCGTGTACAACTCCCTCGACCTTGCCAATTCCGTAGCCACGAAGGAGATGATCATGTACAAGAAGTATGTCCAGGGCATCCTCTCGCACAGCACCATCGACTACACCTGCGGCTCTACCCAGCAGAACGGCATGACCAAGGACGCCTTCGACTCCTACCTGTTCAGGGATGGCGCCTGCCTGGCGAACACCACGCTCGACAAGAACGACCACGGCCATGTGGCTCCCTGGCTTGGCGGCGACAACCCTTATGCCGACGCCCGCCAATGGAACATCGACATCTCCGAGGTCCTTGCTGTCCGTGACCCTCGTCTGGGCATGCAGATCGACGACGTGCTCCTCTATCCCGGCGTAGGTTACAAGCGCTACGGCCTGGGCGCCGAATCGACGGCCTCCACGGGCTACGGCGTGCAGAAGTTCGACACTCCGCTCTTCACCAATGCCACCCTGCGCAACTCGATCGGCGGCGCCGAGACCGACGCCCCCATCTTCTGGCTGGGCAACATCATCATCAACTACGCAGAGGCCTGCGCCGAGACCGGTGAGGACGCCGCTGCAGTGAGCGCAGTCAACAAGCTCCGCGACCGCGTGGGCATGCCCCATCTGACCGCTTCCCCGGCTGCCGACCCTGCCAACAACATGGGTGTGAGCAACCTCATCTGGGAAGTGCGCCGCGAGCGCCGCGTCGAACTGATGTTCGACAACAACGACCGCTACTGGTGCATGATCCGCTGGCATCAGCTCGACAAACTCGACCACAGCAAGAACAAGAACCTGAGCCGTGGCGCCTGGATCGGCGACTTCGAGAAAGACCTGAGCAAGGTGTCCGTCGACTCCGAAGGTTACATCGAGACCCTCAACGGAAAGGTCGGCCGCGTGTACGACGCCAAGTACTACCTCAACCCGATTCCTTCGGGCCAGATCGACCTCAACCCCGAGATCGGCCAGAACCCGGGCTGGTAATCAACAGCCGTTACATAAAAAACCCGCGCTTAACGGCGCGGGTTTTTTAATTGTCAGGATGCTGATCAGCAGAGCTTCAGGAACACCTCGATGGCCTGGTATTCGGCCATGCCGAGGGCGTCGTAGAGGCGGGCGGTGTTCTGGGTGCGGTCTTCGGCCCTCTGCCAGAATTCGCGCGGGTCTTCTCCCGGGAAGGGGACGATGTCCTTCTGGGAGAGGTGGCGGAAGATGGCGTGGCGCTTCTTGATCACCTCGTCGGGGCTCAGGGGTACCGCCATGTCGACGCGACCGAGCTCCCATTCCATCCAGGCGCCGCGGTAGAGCCAGATATGGGTTTCGGCTATCCAGGGGCAGCCTTCCTCGCGGAGCTGCTCCACGGCCTCGAGGGCCGCCTCGGTGCAGACGCGGTGGGTGCCGTGAGGGTCGGCCAGGTCGCCTGCCATGAAGATCATATGGGGCTTGAGATCGTTCAGGAGATCCTTGATTATATCTACGTCGGCCTGGGTGCGGGGTTTCTTCTTGATACCGCCCGACTCATAGAACGGGAGGTTGAGGAAGTGGGCGTTGGTGTTGTCGTTCAGGCCGAAGGAGCGCACTGCGCCGCGAGCCTCGCTGCGGCGGATGGCACCCTTGATCTCCAGAAGCTTGCGCGGTTCCGGCTCGCCGGGCACCTTGCTGTCGACCAGCGCCTTGACTTCGTCGAACTTGTCGGCGAAGCCCAGCTGGAAGGCTGCGTCCATGTGCTGCAGTACCACGTCGTCGTGGACGGCCACGTTGCCCGAGGTCTCGTAGGCCACGTGGACGTTGTGGCCCTGGCTGGCCAGGCGGATGAAGGTGCCGCCCATCGAGATCACGTCGTCGTCGGGATGGGGCGAGAAGATCAGGACGGTCTTGGGATAGGGCCTTGCAGGCACGGGGCGCGTCGAATCGTCGGCTGCGGGCTTGCCTCCCGGCCAGCCGGTGATGGTGTGCTGCAGGTCGTTGAACACGTCGATGTTGATCTTGTCGTAGGGGCCGAACTTTTCGAGGAGCTCGTCGAGCGCATTGTCCAGATAGTCTTTCTCAGTGAGTTTGAGGATGGGCTTTCCGACTGTCTGGCAGAGCCATACCACGGCGCTGCGCACAAGCTTGCGCGTCCAGTCGCAGGGGCCGATGAGCCAGGGGGCGACGATACGCGTGAGCTGCGAGGCGGCGTTCTGGTCGACGTAGAAGCTGATGTTATCGTGGTTCTGCAGGAGCGATGCCGGGCAGGCGGTGGTGGGTTCGCCCTCGGCGATGGTCTTCACCGCTGCCGCCTTGTCTTCTCCCCAGGCCATCAGGACGATCTTCTTTGCGGAGAACATGGTGCTCAAGCCCATGGTGATGGCCATGGCGGGAGTGGCCGACATGTCGTATTTGAAGTTGCTGGCCTGGCGCTTGCGGGAGTTGTGCGAAAGGCGCACTACACGGGTGCGGTCCTTGGCCTGGGATCCCGCTTCGTTGAAGCCGACCTGGCCAAGTTCGCCGATGCCGACCACAAGCATGTCGAGGCCACGGGCTATCTTGTCGAACCTGACGTTGTATTCCGTGATTTCGCTGCGGGGCACACGCCCGTCAGGGATATGGATATTCTCTTCAAGTATGTCGACCTTGTCGAGCAGGGCTTCGTGCAGCTGGTGGTTGCGGCTCTTGAGGCCGTCGGGATCGGTGGGATAGTATTCGTCGATCGACACCACCTCCACGTTCCTGAAGGAGACTTCGCCGGCGGCGTGGCGCCGCGCCAGCTCATTGTAGAGAGGCAGGGGCGTGCGGCCGGTGGTCAGGCCAAGGCGGAAGAGACGTCCTTCGGTCGACTTGATGGCGTCCACGATGACGTCGGCCAGCGCCTCGGATGCGGGGAAAGCGTCGTCATAGATATGGGTCCATACTTTTTCATAGGAGTGGAGGACGCCCTTGGGCAGGTCTTTCTCGATGAGACCACCTTCGTAGGGCAGGGTGAAATGATCGTGTGACATGTGTTAGGATTTAACAACAAAGATACAGGATTATTTTCTTATCTTTACCGATTGTAAATACTTTTTGATATGTTCGAAAAACAAGTCTATATCTCCCGCCGCCGGAAACTGATGGAAAAAGTAGGCGACGGCCTGATCCTGCTGCTTGGCAACTCGGAGGCCAGCTGCAACTATCCTGACAACCAGTACCAGTTCCGCCAGGACAGCTCCTTCCTCTATTTCTTCGGGCTCGACAAGCCCGACCTTGCCGCCGTGCTCGACCCCGGGACGGGCGAGGAATGGGTTTTCGGCGACGACGTGGACATCGACGACATCATCTGGATGGGTCCCCAGCCCTTTATCGCCGACCAGGCGGCCGAGGTCGGGGTGGCGCATACCGCACCCTTCGCCAAACTCGCGGACTGTCTCATGGAAGCGCAGAAGAAAGGCCGCACCATCCACTTCCTGCCGCCATACCGCAATCACAACAAGCTTCTGCTGCACCGCATGCTCGGCCTGGACTTCGACCGGATGAAAGCCGGGGCCAGCACTAAACTCATCGAGGCGGTGGTCTCGCTCCGTATCACCAAGGAACCCTGCGAGATCGAGGAGATCGACAAAGCCTGCAACCTGGGCTACGCCATGCACGTGACCGCCATGAAGATGATGCGCCTCGGAATGGTGGAGCAGGAACTAGTGGGGGTGATGGAAGGAGTATGCCGCAGCGGCGGAGTGATGACCTCTTTCCCTACCATACTCTCGCAGCACGGCGAAACGCTGCACAACCACCGTCACGACGCGGTGCTGGCCGACGGCAGGCTCTGCGTCATCGACGCGGGCGCGGAGATCGCATCCCACTACTGCTCCGACAACACCCGCACCCTGCCCACTGGCGGCAAGTTCACCCAGAAGCAAAAAGACATCTACAATATAGTCCTGGCCGCCAACGACTATGCACGTGAGGCGGCCTTCCCCGGCGTCACCTACAGGGATGTCCACCTCGGCGCCGCGAAGATCATCGTACAGGGCCTCAAGAACCTCGGCCTGCTTCGCGGCGACGTCGACGAAATGGTGGCGGAAGGCGTGCAGGGCCTCTTCATGCCTCACGGACTGGGACACAACATGGGCCTCGACGTGCACGACATGGAAGACCTCGGCGAGAACTACGTGGGCTACGACCCCGACCAGACCCGCGCCAGACAGCTCGGCCTGGGTTCGCTCCGCATGGCCCGCAGGCTCGTCCCAGGCCACGTGATCACCGACGAGCCCGGCATCTACTTCATCCCTGCCCTCATCGAAAAATGGAAAGGTGAAGGCCACAACGCCCGCTTCATCAATTTCGACAGGCTTGAAAGCTACTACGACTTCGGAGGAATCCGCCTGGAGGACGACCTGCTCATCACTCCCAAGGGCGCCCGTATCCTCGGCGCAAAGCGCATCCCCATCACCGTGGAGGAAGTCGAGGCGACCATGTACACCGATTAATCAATCTTACCCTATATGAAAAGGACCCTTCTCTCCCTCGCAACCCTGCTCATCGCTCTGAGCGCGGGCGCACAGGCCGTCGGACAGGCCGAACTCAAGGAAATCCAGGGCAGCTTCGTCAAGGACGCTTCCACCAAAGCCATCCAGAACGCCCTGACCCACAACCGCGACATCAAGTCGTTCACCTACAACGTCGAGAAAGACGGAAAGATCGACCATTTCTTCAAATACCGCTGCGACGTGCACGGCATCACCAACCAGCTCTCCTCCGGACGCTGCTGGATGTTCACCTCGATGAACGTGCTGCGTCCCGGCGTGATGAAGCAGCTAGACCTGCGCGAATTCGACTTCTCGCACAACTTCTGCTTCTTCTGGGACCAGTTCGAGAAAGCCAACCTCTTCCTGGAAAACGTCATAGCCACCGCCGACAGGCCCATCACCGACCGTGACGTGGAATTCTTCTTCCGCTCGCCCGTGGCCGACGGAGGCGTGTGGAACCTCTTCTGGGACGTGGCAGAGAAATACGGCGTGGTGCCCCAGAGCGTGATGCCCGAGACCGAGCACTCCAACAACACCGCCCAGATGCGCGGCGTACTCAACGAGCTGCTCCGCACCGGCGGCTGGAATCTCCGTGAGATGATAGCCGGCGGCGCCAAGAAGAAAGCAGTCGAGGCCCGTAAGGTCGAGATACTGAAGGAAGTCTACCGTGTGCTGGCGCTCTGCCTCGGCGAGCCCCCGACGGAGTTCACCTGGCGCTACAAGGATGCGAAGGGCGCCGTCAAGGAGCTCAGGACCACCCCGCTGGAATTCTACAGGAGCATCATCCCCGAGAACTACAACCCCGAGACGTACATCATGATCATGAACGACCCGACGCGCGAATACTACAAGGTGTACGACATCGCCTCCTACCGCAACACCTATGAGGGCGTCAACTGGCGCTACCTGAACCTCCCCAACGAGGACATCAAGCCCGCCGCGCTGGCCTCCATCAAGGACAACACGCCGCTCTACATCTCCTGCGACGTGGGCAAGCAGAGCGACCGCGCCAAGGGCATCATGGACGTGGACTACTACGACTACGCATCGCTGTTCGGCATCACCCTCGACATGGACAAGAAGGCCCGCATCCTCACCCGCCAGAGCGGTTCCACGCACGCCATGACGCTCATCGGCTGCGATACCGACGAGAACGACGTGCCCGTGAAATGGGAGCTCGAGAACAGCTGGGGTCCGGCCTCCGGCAACCACGGTTACGTGACCTTCACCGACCGTTGGTTCGACGAGTACCTCTTCCGCATCGTCATCAACAGGAAATATCTGGATGAAAAGGCGCTCAAGGCGCTGGACAGCAAGCCCATCCAGCTCCCCGCCTGGGACTACATGTTCTAAGATTCCGATTATGAAAAAAATTATGCTGCTGGCAGCATGCCTGCTGGTGACAATCAGCGCATTTGCTGCCAAACCGCCGCTCGACCACTCAGTGTACGACGACTGGAAGAGCGTCTCGGGCCTCACCGTACAGAACGACGGCGAGTGGGCCCGCTGGACCGTAGCGCCGCAGGAAGGCGACGTGATGCTCCGCTTCTACAACGTACGCACCGGCAAGACCTGGGACGTGCCCCGCGCCTCCCAGGCAAAGATTTCCGAAGACGCCACCAGGGCCGTCTTCAAGATCGCCCCTGCCTTCAAGGAGACCCGGCAGGCCAAGATTGACAAGAAGAAGCCCAACGAGATGCCCAGGGACAGCCTCGGCATTCTCGACCTGGCCACCGGACATATCGAGAAGTACCCCATGCTCAAGGGCTTCAAGGCAGGCCAGGCCATGACCCGCTTCGTGGCCTTCCAGGAGGCGGAGAAACCCGCTCCGAAACCCGGCCCGAAAGATTCGAAAGACCCGAAAGAAAAGAAAGCCCCCGGTGACAGCAGCGCCAGGGAAGCCAAGCCAGAAAAGAAACCCGAGGTCAAGGACAATCTCTACGTGCTCGATATCCAGACGCTGACAGTCGACACCATCGCCTGCGTGGAATCGTACATCTTCTCGAAGGAAGGCGACCGCATCGCCTACATCACCAAGCCCGACAGGAAAGACAGCGTCAACGTGCGCGGCGTCTTCATCTACGATCCGGCATCGAAGCTGAAGACCGAAGTGCTGACGGGCGAGAAGGGTGCAACCTTCAAGACCTTGTCGTTCAGCGACAAGGGCGACCGCCTGGCCTTCTTCGGAACCCTCGACACGGCCAAGGACGCCAAGAAGCAGCTCAGCCTCTATCTCGCTGAGAACGGTCCCGCGAAGGAACTCGTGGCCCGCGATGACGCCTGCCTGCCCAATGGCTGGAAGCTGGGCGACCAGCGCGCCGCCGAGTTCCACGACGCCTATCTCACCTTCGGCACCTGCCCCATCCCCCGCGAGAAAGACACCACCCTGGTGGAATTCGAGCAGCCCAAGCTCGACATCTGGGTCTGGAACGACGAATACATCCAGACCGTTCAGAAGAACAACCTGCGGCGCGAGCAGAACCGCACCTACCTGGCAAAGGTGGGCTACGACGGCTCGGGCTTCGTGCAGCTGGCCGACGAGCAGATTCCAGAAGTGCGCATCGACAGGAAGAACACCCAGGACTTCCTGCTGGTGACTACCGACAAGCCATACCGCGTGCAGCGCAGCTGGAGCTATGCCGCAAGCAACGACATCTACAGGATCTCGCTCAAGGACGGCAGCCGCCAGCTCATCCTGGAGGCCGCTCCCTACACCAGCTTCTCCACCTCGCCCGACGGCGCTTATACGCTGTTCTTCCACCCCAAGGAAAACAACTGGTATCTCTATACCCTGGCCACCGGAGAGTTCCGCGAGCTGACATCCCAGCTGGGAGTCACGTTCTGGAACGAAGATGACGACCATCCGGCCGACCCGGGCGCATGGGGCCGCGCCACCTGGTCGGAAGACTCGAAGTTCTTCTGGATTCCCGACCAGTACGACCTCTGGCAGTTCGATCCAGCGGGCAAGGTGGCTCCCTTCCGCGTGACCGAGGGCAAGGGCCGTGAGACCAGGACCACCTACAGTTATGTCAATCCCTACTTCGACCCTGAAGCCCGCGGCCCGTTCGGCGGCGGCACCGTCAAGGCCGGCAAGCCCGCATGGTTCACCTCGTTCAACCACGAGACCAAGGAGCGCGGCTTCGCCATGAAAGACATCACCCGCAGGAAAGCCAGGTTCCAGAAAATCGTCGAAGGTCCCTACACCTACGGCGGACTGACCGTCTCCGCAGGCAGGAAAGGCAACACATATCTCTATACCCGCGCCAATTTCGAAGACGGCAACAACATCTGGATGACGGCCGACAACTTCAAGAGCCAGAAGCAGATGAGCGACATCAACCCCCAGCAGCGCGAATACAACTGGGGCACCGTGGAGCTTGTGAAATGGGATTCCGCGGACGGCAAGCCCCTCGAAGGCCTGCTCTTCAAGCCCGAGGACTTCGACCCCGCGAAGAAGTATCCGGTGATGATCTATTTCTATGAGAAATACTCCGAGTCGCTCTACAGCAGCCGCGTGCCCGCCCCCAGCGCCTCGACGGTCAACATCCCGTACTTCGTGAGCAACGGCTACCTGGTCTTTGTGCCCGACATCGTCTATACCGACGGCCATCCGGGCAGGAGCTGCCTCAACTGCCTGATGCCGGGCTGCGACATGCTGTGCGCGTATCCCTGGGTCGACGGTGACAACATGGCCATCCAGGGCCAGAGCTGGGGCGGCTACCAGGTCGCCTGGCTCATCACCCAGACGGGCCGATTCAAGGCTGCCGGCGCCGGCGCTCCGGTGAGCAACATGACCAGCGCCTACGGCGGAATCCGCTGGGAGAGCGGCATCGCCCGCACCGGACAGTACGAGGAAGGCCAGAGCCGCATAGGCGACGACCTGTGGCACGGTTTCGACCTCTATGTGGAGAACTCCCCGCTCTTCCATGTGCCCAACGTGACGACGCCCGTGCTGATAATGCACAATGACGCCGACGGCGCGGTGCCGTGGTGGCAGGGCATCGAGTTCTACAACGCCCTGCGCCGCTGCGGAAAGCAGGCCTGGATGCTGCAGTACAACGACGAGGCGCACAACCTGCGCGAGCGGCGTAACCGCAAGGACCTGAGCATCAGGCTCAGCCAGTTCTTCGACCACTTCCTCAAAGGAGCTCCGATGCCCGTATGGATGTCGAAGGGCGTACCCGCGACCCTGAAGGGCATCGACCTCGGCTACGGATATGAAGATGAAGAGTAATATGAAAAAAGTAATATTTGCATTGACGATCATGGCGCTGATGAGCAGTTGCGGCGAAAAGGCGCCGTCGGAACCCGTGCTGGAAAAGCACCCCGTGGCCATAGTCGACGGCCACTTCACCCCTGAGATCATGCACCAGCTGGGCAAGATCTCCGACATCCAGGTATCTCCCGACGGAAGCAGGATACTCTATGGCGTAGCCTATACCTCCATCGAGGAGAACCGCAGCAACCGCAACCTCTTCGTGATGAACGTCGACGGAAGCGACAACCGCCAGATAACCCACTCCCCGAAGAGCCTCAGCAACGCCCGCTGGATCGAAGGCGGCAAGCGCATCGCCTTCCTCAAGGGAGGCCAGATGTGGGTCATGAACGCCGACGGCAGCGGCCAGAAACAGGTCAGCGACGTGCCCGGCGGTATGGGCGAGTTCAAGGTCCACCCCAACGGCGACTACGTGATGTATGTCTCCGATTTCAAGGTGGCCAGGAAGCCTGTCGACATCTATCCCGACCTTGAAAAGTCCACCGCCCGCACCATCGAGGGCCTGATGTACCGCCACTGGGACCACTTCGTGGAGAACATCCCGCACACCTACTACGCCACTTTCGACGGCAGGAAGCTCGGGGAGGGCGTCGACATCCTCGACGGAGCCCCCTTCGAACTCCCCACGGAGCCCTTCGGCGGCCTGGAGCAGCTCGACTTCTCCCCGAACTCGCGCCAGATAGCCTACTCCTGCCGCAAGCTCACCGGCCGGGAATACGCCTTCTCCACCAATACCGACATCTATGTCTACAACATGGATGAGCAGCACGGGGTAGGCCATCCGCAGTACAACGCATCCGCAGGCATGATGGGCTACGACACCGAACCCGTGTGGTCGCCCGACGGAAAGACCATAGCCTGGCTGAGCATGGAGAGGGACGGCTACGAGGCCGACAAGGTGCGGCTCTTCATCTCGCCCGTCGTCAGCGGCGAGCAGATCGAACTCTCGAAGAACTTCAAGTACAACGTCGGTTCGCCCGTATGGTCTCCCGATTCCAGGGAGATCTATTTCAGCGCAGAAGTGGAAGGCGTGAAGGAAATCTGGAAGACCGACCTGCAGGGCAACTTCTCCCGCGTCACAAAGGAGCACGAATGGTACGACTACGGCACCCCGACAATCGTGGGCGATCGCATCATCACCACCCAGACCTCGCTGCTGCGCCCGGCCGAAATAGTCTCGATCTCCCTTGCCAACGGCACCTGGACCCAACTCTCCCACGAGAACGACGAGATCTTCGCCCAGCTTGAGCTGCCCACTGTCGAGGAGCGCTGGATTCCCACCACCGACGGGAAGAAGATGCTCACCTGGGTGGTCTATCCGCCCGAATTCGACGCCTCGAAGCAGTATCCGGCCATCCTGCTCTGCCTCGGCGGCCCCCAGGGCGCCATCACGCAGGGCTGGTCGTACCGCTGGAACTACCGCCTGATGGCCTCCCAGGGCTACATAGTGGTGCTGCCCAACAGGCGCGGCACGACGGCCTTCGGCCAGGAATGGTGCGAGCAGATCTCCGGCGACTACATCGGCCAGAACATGCGCGACTACTTCTCCGCCGCTGACGCCCTTAAGGCTGAGCCCTACGTGGGCAGGATGGCGGCGGTAGGCGCCAGCTACGGCGGCTACTCCGTATACTATCTGGCAGGCATCCACCAGGGCCGCTTCTCGGCCTTCATCGCCCATGCCGGCATCTTCAACGAAGAGTCGATGTACATGTCGACCGAGGAGATGTGGTTCCCCGACTGGGACAACGGAGGATGCAAGACCCCCGGAGTCTACATGTCCGGCTCGCCCTGGAGCAAGACGCCCGCCTCGGTGCGCCACTACGCCAATTCGCCCCACAAGCTGGTCGAGAAATGGGATACCCCCATACTCGTGACCCACGGCGAAATGGACTACCGCGTGCCGGTGGAGCAGGGGATGTCGGCCTTCAACGCCGCCCAGATGATGGGCGTACCGTCGAAGATGATCCTCTTCCCCGACGAGAACCACTGGATCCTCAAGCCGCAGAACTCCGTCCACTGGAACCGCGAGTTCTTCGCCTGGCTTGACGCCTGGTGCAGGTAATTTTCAAAAACTATTTGGTAGTTAGGAAATTAATCCGTACATTTGCAGCCCTGCGTAAAAATGCGCAGGGCTTTTAAAGTATTAATAAACACCAAATTAAGAACCAATGCCTGGTATTATTGGAAAAAAAATCGGAATGACTTCCGTTTTCAGTGCCGAGGGAAAAAATCTTCCATGCACTGTTATCGAGGC
>CAJONI010000023.1 GCA_905235995.1 uncultured Bacteroidales bacterium | reverse complement strand
GCTACGGCGGACTTGACCATGTGCTGGCCTCCGGCGAGAATGTCAACGTGCTCGTGCTCGATACCGAAGTGTATTCCAACACCGGCGGACAGTCGTCCAAGTCGACTCCTGCAGGCGCAGTGGCCAAGTTTGCGACCTCCGGCAAGAAGATCCGCAAGAAGGACCTCGGCATGATGGCCATCAGCTACGGCTACGTCTATGTGGCTCAGGTCGCCATGGGTTCGTCCCAGGCCCAGTTCCTCAACGCGATCAAGGAGGCCGAGGCCTATGACGGCCCGTCGCTCATCATCGCCTATGCACCGTGCATCAACCACGGCCTGAAGGTCGGCATGGGTCACAGCCAGGCGGAGGAGAAGCGCGCCGTCGAATGCGGCTACTGGCACCTCTATCGCTACAACCCGGCCCTCGAAGCTGCAGGGCAGAACCCCTTCAAGCTCGACAGCAAGAGTGAACCCGACTGGAGCAAGTTCCAGGATTTCCTCAAGGGTGAGGTGCGCTACGCGTCGCTGATGAAGTCGTTCCCCGAGAACGCCGCCGAACTCTTCGCCAAGACCGAAGAATTTGCCAAATGGCGCCTGAGTACGTACAAACGTCTGGCCGGAGTGGAATAATTGATTCTTCAGCCCCTCTTCCGCGAAGAGGGGCTTTTTTTGAAGGATTTTTACAAAGAATTGTAGCGGTTTTACATGGAGAACCGCCTTTAGCCATACCTTTGCATCAGAATCTTAGGAAACAATCAAAAAATTCTGATACCATGAAAAACAAAAAAGGTCTTATCATCCTCTCTTCGGTCGTGGCTGTCTGCGCCGTGGCCCTCATCGTTTCTTCCGTGATCGACTGGCCGGTCTCTTCCGACAACGCCGGCGGCAACATCGGCAAGTCTTCCCGCTTCTCCCGCAAGACCGCCGTGGAGCCCATCTCCAACATGAATGAGCTGCTCGTCAACGACCCTTCTTATAAAGATGGTATCGTTGCGGCCAATGTCGTGATGCTGACCCGTTCGCAGCAGTACGGCGTCCTGGTGGACATGTCCAATGAGGTTGCCGGCGAGATTCCCGCATATGCCGACCTTCTCTCGGAAATGAACGACCTGCGCGAGACCGTCGACAATGTCTGCTCGACCCTCTTCCAGGCAAGCGACGACATCAACGCGACGCTGATCGGAGTGAACCGTCCCGACCTGTCCCAGAACGTGATCAACTCCTCGCTGGCCTACACCACCCTTCAGAAGCAGAACAAGCTGGCCGACAAGTTCATCAAGACTACCGACAAGTATGTGGAAACTGCCGAAGCCGACGAGCGCCTGATGTTCGTCCGCGACCAGTGGGTGGACTATCAGATGATGTCCGCCGCCCTCGATGGCGACAAGAGGAGCATGGCCGAGCTTGAAAAGAAAGGCACCCTTCTCGACGCTGAGCAGGCGGTATCGGCACTGGGATCTTTCGCAGTTGCCAATCAGGTGACCTTGATGGCCGCCGCCAACCTTTCCAGCGTGATGAATGTCAGCAACTCCGTGATCAGCATATTCCCTATCCAGATGATCGATGGAATCTTCAGGATTATCGAAAATTCCGCCACTGAAGCGATCAGGAATGTCGATGCGGAAACTATCAACAACTCTTCCGATGTATTGAACAGCATCCTCATCGGTAATCTTGTCGACGCCGCGAACAACCAGGATTTTGTCAAGGCAATGGGTTGGGAAAGCCTGAACAGGGGTCCGAAGATCCTGGACAACAGTGCGAGCGAAGCCATTTCCAACGCTCAGGTTCTCTTCGGCAGACCTCCCAGGAAAATCGAAAGCAATACTGAGTCCGGATTCTTCGGCAGTATTATCAGTATAGGCAGTATGAGCGAGGTCATGAACTCCTTCGGTGAGGTATCGACCTCCATCAGGGCTAGTGCCCAGGCCTTGAACATGAACGAGGTGGTCCTTTCCAGCCAGGTGGGCGAAGTGATCCGCGCGACCGCCGACGGAAACAAATTGAACATAGTTTTTTAACGCCATTAGTGGGTAAACGGATTGTTTTTCTTATCCTGGTTCTGCTTCCGGGCCTGGCCCTGGGGCAGAACCAGATCTATTATCAATACAAGGCGGATGACGTGCGCCTGGTGTTCTTCGACAAGAACCTTTCGCGCTACATCCCGCACATGGTGCGCATGTTCGAGAACGGCAAGGCGCTTCACGGACAGATTTGGACCTCCGATTCGGTCTATGTGTCGCAACCGCCCCTGCTTCTTCTGACGGACTGGGAGGATGACGGCAACGGCGGAGCGACGCCCTTGCCGCATAATCTTATCCAGATAGGCATGGCGCCGCTGAACATGTCTTACTATGTGAACCCGTCGGCCGAGCGGTACCGGCAGCTCTTCTGCCACGAGTACACGCATACGATGATGACGGACAAATACAACCGCAGGGACCTGGGCTGGCGCAGGTTTTTCGGCGCCAAGGTGAGCGTGGACAACACCCAGCCGCTCACGGCTCTCTGGAGCTATCTCACGGTTCCCCGCTGGTATGCGCCCCGCTGGTATCAAGAGGGAATCGCCTGCTTCATGGAAACGTGGCTCGGAGGGGGTGTGGGCCGGTCGCTGGGCGGCTACGATGAAATGTATTTCCGCAGCATCGTCGACGGAGGCGACAAGCTCTTCTCCGTGGTGGGCCTGGAGACGGAAGGCTCGACCATGGACTTCCAGGTCGGTGCTAACGCATATCTCTACGGTACCCGCTTCGTGAACTATCTCACGAAAGAATACGGCTACGACAAGCTCATCCGCTTCTACAACCGCACTTCGGACAGCCGCACCTTCTTCGGAAGCCAGTTCAAGCAGGTGTACGGGCGGCCCCTGCGGAAGGTCTGGAACGAGTGGAAAGAAGACGAAAAGAGGCACCAGGCGGAGAACCTGGCCGCCATCCGGGAATTTCCCGTCACTGAAACGGAGCCGCTGACGCCTGAACCGCTGGGCTCCGTGTCCCCGCTTGTGTACGACCCCGCGACGGGGAAGGCCTACACTGCGATGAACGCACCCGGCAGCTTCGCGCATCTCGTGGAAATAGACCTTGGGACCGGCAGGCAGCGCAAGATCACCGACCTTTACGGCGTCCAGCTCTACAACCCGGCCTTCGTGGCCCTGGACCGCAATTCCGGACGTCTCATCTACACCTTCAACAACGCCAGGATGCGCGGCCTCGAGGTGTACGACCTCCACAAGAAGAAAGTGGTGACAAGGAAGAAGTTCCAGCGCATCAACAACATAGTCTACGACAACGCGAATGACTGCCTGTACGGCCTTTTCTCCAACGGCGGCACCCAGACCATCGTCAGGCTCGACAGGAACCTCGAGAACCCTGAGGCCATCTACGCCTTCCCCTTCGGAGTGAGCGTATTCGACCTGGACGTGAGCCATGACGGCCAGTGGCTCTCCCTGACCCGCCAGGGCGACAACGGGGAGCACACGCTCCTGCTTTTCAATACCCGGGAGCTGGCAAAGGCCATCTTCAAACCCGTGGAGCTGCTCACCTGGGAAGATTCCAATCTGGGCCAGTTCCGCTTCTCCCTCGACGACAGATACCTCATCGGAAGTTCCTACTACACCGGCGTCTCGAACCTATGGCAGATCAATCTGGAAACCTGTGAGCCCGAGATGCTCTCCAACACCGACATAGGCCTCTTCGCCCCGCTGGAGATTGCTCCCGACAGGCTTCTTGCCCTGCAGTTCGAGCGCGACGGCCTGCGTCCCGTGACCCTCGACCGTAAGGTGGTGGAAGATGCCAACGCCGTGACTCTCTATGGTCATCGCGCCTATGAGAACAACCAGGAGGCGCTGGAGGCCGTGGGCCTGCTGAAAGAGCCCCTGCCCAAGGTGGAGTTCGGCGACGTTTACAACAACATAACCCCCTACAAAGTCATCAAGGAGATGCGTTTCGCGGGGGCCTATCCCATCATCAGCGGCTTCACCGACACCACGGCCTGGAACCGCGTGACCCCGGTCCTGGGCTACCGTTTCTGCTTCAGCGACCCCGTGGGCCTGAGCAGCATCAAGCTGGCCGTGGGCATGTCTCCCTGGAGCGGCAACGACTGGAAGAACAAGTTCCACGCAGACTTCGAATGGAAGTACTACTTCTGGACTCTGAAGGCCGCATGGAACCACACCGACTTCTACGACCTCGCCGGGCCGAGGCGCTCCAGCCGCAAGGGCTACATGGTGACGCTGGCCTACGACTATACCAACTCCCTGGTGGTGCCGTATACCCGCTCATGGGGCTTCGCTCTGGGCGCATACGGCGACATGGACGCACTGCCGCTCTATCAGGAGATAGTGGTGGACATCAAGTCGATGCAGACGGCCTCGCTTTACGGCAAGATCTCCAAGACGCGCACCTCGCTGGGCGGCGTGATGAAGGAGCAGGGCTTCGAGCTGGGGGCCCAGGGCTACGGCTATCTGGTGGGAGGCAAGTTCTATCCTTCACTTGATGGCACGGCGGATATCGGAGCGCTGCTCCCCATCGACCGCAACACTTCCTTCTGGCTGCGCACCGCCGGCGGACACAACTTCGGCGATGCCAATACCGTTTTCGGCAACACCTACTTCGGCGGTTTCCGCAACAACAGGGTGGACTACCGCAACGCCTTCCAGTACCGCACCTCCCTGGCCATGCCGGGCGCGGGCATCGATGCGATCCAGGCCCATTCCTACGCCAAGGCCCTGGCGGAGCTCAATTTCCGCCCCATACGCCTCAACGATTTCGGCGCACTGTTCTGCTATCCCACCTGGATCCAGTGCTCCCTGTTCGGTGCCGGCCTGTCCGCATGGAATCCCGGCATGCCCCATCAGATGTACTACAGCACCGGCGTACAGCTTACCACCGAGGTCGTGTTCATGAACTACCTCAAGACCACCCTTTCGCTGGGTTACGCCCACCTGTTCGCACCTGAAGGATTCCCCGGTGGACGCCACGGCAATGAATTCATGATTTCACTCAAGCTCCTGTAATGTCGTTCGTAGCTGCACTCCTGCCAGTCTTCCTTTATATCCTGGCCGTCTATGGTCTGGACAAGTTCTCTCTGCTCAGCGTCAGGCGCCTGCTGCTGATGGTCCTCTGGGGCATCGGTACGGCCCTGGTCTGCTTCGGCCTGTTTCAGCTGACCGATCTTTTCATTTCCGAAAAGGCGTCCGATTTCGTGTATCCGGTGCTGGAAGAGCTGGTGAAGGCCATCCCGCTCCTCATCCTGGCCGTGCGCAGGAAGATAGTCTTCTTCATCGACAGCGTGATCTGCGGCGCGGCGGTGGGTGGCGGCTTCTCCATCCTGGAGAATCTTTTCTATCTGCTGATGGCCGACGGACTTGGTTTCGGAACCGCGCTTTTCCGAGGCCTGGAGGTGGCGCTCATCCACATGGGCTGCAGCGCCCTTGTGGCGGCGGGCCTCATGTTTGCCGTACGCCTTGTCGAGCGCTATCGCGCCCAGCTGGAAATCAATGGGAAAGATGTATGGATGGCCATCTTCCTGCTGGTGGCTGCTCCGGCCTTGCATGTGGCCCACAACACCTTTCATTTCAATCCTTTCCTCCAGTTCGTCTTCGTATTCGGGACCATGGGAGGATTGCTGGTCTGGACCTACCAGTACGACGGCGACATGATCCACCGCTGGCTGGAAAAGGGTCTGGACAAGCAGGTTACACTGCTCCACGAAATACGCGAGGGGAGGCTGGGGGAGACCAGGACCGGAGAGTTCCTGCTTTCGGTGAAGGAATCCTTCTCTCCCGATGTCTTCTTCGACGTGATCTGCTACGTTGTGTTGAACATCGAGCTGACCGTCGCGGCCAAGAGCCGTTTCATGCTTCACGAGGCGGGCATGGCCATGCTGCTGGACGAGGAGCAGAAGCGGGCATACCTTTCCCAGTATGAAGAATACTGCCAGCTGGAGAAGCGGCTGGGGCAGAGCGCGCGCATGACCATCGCTCCCGTGGTGAAATATTATCCTGCCGACCGCAAGGCGCTTGAAGACCTTCTGGCGGAATGCAGGGGCAGACGGCAATAATACCGTTTTTTGTTTTTCGGGGACATTTTGCGATATTTGCCCCTGAAATGCCGTACAGTTTCCAGGAATTGCTACTCAGCGTGTCGCTGGCGGTCTATGTGGCTGTCAGCGTGGTGGTGGGCGTCGTCCGCTGGGGGCATAAATGCGCTCCTTATGACCAGCATCTGGACTATTACTATCCCGGGTGGCGGGGCCTGGCCCTGAGCGCGCTTTCCAACCTGTCGCTCATTCCGGCGATATTCCTCCCCAATGAGACCGATGCCATCCTGCAGATTCGCATGACGCTCATCCTGTCGTCACCTTTCCTTTGTTCGGTGCTCATCTTCAGCTATTTCGGGAAGGTGCTCAACTTGTCGGGCTGGCGCAGACCGATCTATTTGCTGTCGGCCACCTATTCAATCATGTCGGCTATAGCCATGGTCTGCACCATCATGCCGGGGACGCAGATGCAGGGCGCCTTCCTCCGCGGATACTTCATTGCAGGAGGGGTGCTTGCGCTGGTCTACCTGTTCAGCCTGTCAATGGCCATGCGCATGATCATCATGCCGCTGAGCCGCTTTTCCGAGGAGAGTTTCTCAAATCCAGACGATTTTCCGGAGCAGTATGCCAAGTCGCTTATCTACATTCCGTTACTCCATCTCGTAATGAGCTGGAGCACGACCTACAACGGCAATGTGGCTGCGATTTCCTTCGGCCTTTTCATGCTGTCCATACTTAACGTCATCATTCTTCTGGGAGCCCTTTCGCCGCACAGGGCGGTCGAGGTGGAGCGTCTGGAGGAGGAGTTGAGGGCTGAAAAGGAGAAGGTTCCGCAGGATGCCGAAGCCTTCCCGCAGGAGAGAAAGGAAGAGATCCTTTGCAGCATACGCAACTATGTGGAAGACAAGCAGGCGTATCTCGACAGCCATCTCACCCTTGGCAAGCTGTCTCGCGACTGCGGCTTCAACCGCACCTACGTTTCAGTCGTCCTGAACGACAATCTGGGCGGTTTCTTCAACTATGTGAACCGCTGCCGTCTGCAGCACGCCGAGGCCTACAGGCAGGAGCATCCAGACGTCGACGTCGACGAACTTGCCCTCGTCTCCGGCTTCAACAGCCGCCAGTCCTACTACAACGCCCGCAAACGGCTGTAGGCAATAAAAAAAAGTTCCCGCATTCGCGAGAACTTTCGGGTGGATGATGGGACTCGAACCCACGACACTCGGAACCACAATCCGATGCTCTACCAGCTGAACTACATCCACCATC
>CAJONI010000022.1 GCA_905235995.1 uncultured Bacteroidales bacterium | reverse complement strand
GCACGCAGGAGAGCGGGCTCGTCGAGCACGTCGATGTTGTTCTCCACGAGGTCGGCCAGTTCTTCAGCGGTGTAGTTGGTGTACTCCACGTTGGTGATGAAGCGGGCGCGGCGCAGCTGAGGGAGAATGTTGGTCGCAAGGGACTTGTAGACGGCCGACATGTTCTTGATCTCACGCTCGCGGACGTTGGGGTCGCTGTACATGGAGAGGACGCGGAGGATGAGCTCCTTGTCTTCCATGTTGGAGTTGCTGACCAGTTCCTGGAAACCTTCCCAGTCCTCACCGATGGAACGGCTGCTGACTTCGCCGGTCTCGAGTTTCTTGGTCACCTTGTCGAAAGCCTTGGTGGCGCTCTTCTCACGGTTGGCGGAGAGGCGGTCGTTCAGGGCGTTCGGGCCGTCCGGGGAGGCGTAGGCCACGATCTCGGTGCCCTTGACTTCACGACGCTCGTCAGCGGCGAGGGCCTTGAGGGCTTCCTGGAAGTCTTTCACGTCCTGGCTCTTGAGCTGCGAACCGCGGACCTCGGAGCTGTTGATCAGATACATGATCTGGGCCTCTGCGGTCTCGGGGATCACGTCCTGATAGCCGTCGGGCATGTAGTCATAGCTGCCATTGAGGCTGGCGAGCATGTAGGTGGTGTTGGCGCCGTCGGCGATCTTGATGTCGGCGGGATACTCATAGGTGTTGCCCTTGTAGGTCACCTTGGCGCGGCCGACGAGCTCGGATTTCTCCATGCCGGGCTTGTAGGGGAAGTGCACTTTCTCGGTAATGGTGGCGCCTTCCTTCTTGCTGACGGTCTTGAAGTTTTCGGTCACTTTCTCACCCTGGTACACGAACGGGGTGCCGACTTCCTCACCACCGACGTAGAGGATCACGGGAGTGACCTCGAGGGTGGCCTTGGGAAGGAAATACTCCGGAGGGAACGTCACGGAGACGGTCGCATCGATCTGGCCGGCCACGACTTCAAGAACCTCGGGGTTGCATTTGATGTCGATCTTGTCGGCGCCGTCGATCATCTTCTGCGCCTGGTTGCAGGAAACCAGCGAGAAGGAAAAGACTGCGATGAGCAGAAGGTTGGAAATGATTTTTTTCATAAAAACGTTTTTATTAAGAAATTGTATCTAAAGCCTCCCTTGGTAATAGCTTACAAATATAATAACTTTTTTTATAACTTTGCAAATATGGATTTGAATCAGATCAAACAGCGCTACGGTATCATCGGCAACGACCCCGAGCTGAACCGCGCCATAGAAACCGCGTGGCAGGTCGCCCCGACCAATCTTTCGGTGCTCGTCACCGGCGAGAGCGGCGTGGGCAAGGAAGTCATTCCGCAGATAATCCACCAGTACAGCGCCAGAAAACATAACGTCTACCTCGCCCTCAACTGCGGCGGCATCCCCGAAGGGACCATCGATTCCGAGCTTTTCGGACACGAGAAAGGCTCCTTCACCGGCGCCATCGAGACCCGCAAGGGCTACTTCGAGGAGGCTGACGGCGGCACCCTTTTCCTCGACGAGGTGGCAGAGCTTCCGCTTTCCACCCAGGTCCGCCTCCTGCGTGTGCTCCAGACCGGCGAATTCATCAAGGTGGGTTCCGCCAAGGTGCAGAAGACCAACGTCCGCGTTGTGGCCGCGACCAACGTCAACCTGCAGCGGGCCATCAGCGAAGGCAAGTTCCGGGAAGACCTCTACTACCGTCTCTGCACCGTCCCCATCACGGTTCCGCCCCTCCGCGAGCGCAAGGGTGACATCCACCTGCTGTTCAGGAAGTTCGCCCTCGATTTCGCCGACCAGAACATGGTGCCTGCGGTGCGCCTGACCCCCGAGGCCCAGCAACTGCTGGTTTCCTACCGCTGGCCCGGAAACATCCGCCAGCTCCAGAGCGTCGTGGGCCATATCTCGGTACTCGAGACGGAGAGGCTCATCTCGGCCGAGACCCTCGCCCGCTACCTCCCTTCCGAAGGATCCTCGGCCCTTCCCGTCCGCACCGGAGAAGCAGGGGCCGACTATCTCACCGACCGCGACATCATCTTCAAGGTGCTCTATCAGCTCCGGCAGGACGTCGATGCCATCAAAGCCCGCCTCGACAACATGCAGGACGGCATCACTGCTCCTCCGGCGCTCCCTCAGCCAGGAAGCCTCCTCATCAGCCCCGAGGACGTCCACACCGACTCCGTCGCCCAGGAAACAGCCTACACCCAGGCTCCCGTCTCCATACAGGACGTCAGCGCCGAACTGATACGCAAAGCCCTCGAGCGCAACGGCGGCCGACGCAAGAAAGCCGCCGAGGAACTGGGCATCTCCGAGCGCACGCTCTACCGTAAAATCAAGGAACTCAACATCGCATGAAAAAGTATCTCCGCCTGATCCCTCTCCTGGCCGCCGTCGTGCTTCTCATCGACGGCTGCAAGGTCAGCTATTCCTTCAGCGGCATCTCCATAGCCCCCGACGTCCAGACCATCTGCATCGAACCCGTGGTCAACAGGGCCACTAAAGTCAACCCCGCCCTGGCCAACCAGCTCACCGAAGAGCTCAACGACAAGTTCCGCAAGCTCACCAAGCTTGAGCAGGTTACCGAGGCCGGCGACCTCAACCTCCTGGTAACCATCGAGTCCTACGATGTCAAGGCTACGGCGGTGACCGCCGACGAAGTCGCGGCCATGAACCGCCTGACGGTCACCTGCAAGGTGGAATTCACCAACGTGCTCCATCCCGAGCAGGACATCAAGGGCCAGTCGTTCGCCAGCTACGAAGACTACGACTCCAACAACTCCCTCGACATGGTGGAAGGCCAGCTCTGCGACGCCATTGTCAAGAAACTCGCTGAAGACATCTTCAACGCAACGGTGGCACAATGGTAGAGGCAGGCAAACTTTCGTCCGCGCAGCTCATGCAGCTGCTGGAAGACCGCCCCTGGTTCACCGTAGCCAGGCGTGAAGCCATAGCCCGTCAGGGCGGCGACGAGGAAGCACTCCGCCGCGCCGTGGGACGTGATGCCGTGTTCTTTCTCTCCCGCTACGACATCTTCCGAATTCTCGCCGGTAAAGTCCCTGTAGTACAAGAAGAAATGGAAGAGGACTCTGACAGGTCGACCGACGCCCGCAGGCAGTATTACGTCGTGGGTGGCGACTATTTCGGCCGTGAAGATTTCGACCGCCTGGAAAAGGAGGGCTTTTCAGTTACGACCCCCGTGTTCGGGCAGCAGGCCGGCGCGACCGACGTTGCCCCCGCACTCCAGGAAGAGGTCGATGCCGGACACGTCATGGTGACCGAGACGCTCGCCCGCATCTACTCCGAGCAGGAACTCTACCGCCGTTCCATCGATATCTACGAGAAACTAATTTTGTTATATCCAGAAAAAAGTGCTTACTTTGCGGCTCTTATCGAAAAAGTAAAAGAAAAAACACAATAGTCATGCAAGCAGTTTATATCACCCTGTCAATCCTTATCGTGATTGCGAGCATCCTCCTGACCATCGTCGTCCTCCTCCAGAATTCCAAGGGCGGCGGACTCGCGGCCAACTTCGCGGCCGGCAACCAGACTTTCGGCGTCCGTCAGACCGCCGACTTCCTCGAGAAGGCCACCTGGACCCTGGCAGCCATCGTCATCGTGCTCAGCATCGCAGCCACGTTCGTGATTCCGGAACGCAGCTCGCGCCACTCCAACATCAAGAGCCAGATCGAACAGACGGTTCCAGTCGAAGGAGCGCCTGAGATTCCCGTGACCCCTGTGGCTCCCGAAGAATAAGGATTCACTTCTGAAAGAGATGCCCGGTCAAGCCGGGCATTTTTCTTATATTTGCAGCATGAAGAACATCCGCAACTTCTGCATCATAGCCCACATCGACCACGGCAAGAGCACCCTGGCCGACCGCATGCTCGAGCGCACCCACACCCTCGAACAGCGGGAGATGGAAAACCAGGTGCTCGACTCCATGGACCTGGAGAAGGAGAAAGGCATCACCATCAAGAGCCATCCCATCCAGATGGAATACGTCCATAAGGGCGAAAAATATATCTTCAACCTCATCGACACCCCCGGCCACGTGGATTTCTCCTACGAGGTGTCGCGCGCCATCGCCTCATGTGAAGGAGCGCTGCTGGTGGTCGACGCCACGCAGGGCATCCAGGCCCAGACCATATCTAACCTCTACCTGGCCATCGAGCACGACCTCGAGATCGTGCCGGTACTCAACAAGATCGACATGGAGGCCGCGATGGTCGACGTGGTACGCGACCAGGTGGTCGACCTGCTGGGCTGCGATCCCGACGACGTGCTCCTGGCCTCCGCCCGTACCGGCGAAGGGGTCGATGCGGTGCTCGAAGCCATCGCGGAGCGCATTCCCTCGCCGAAGGGCAATCCCCAGGCCCCGCTTCAGGCCCTTATCTTCGACTCGGTCTTCAATCCGTTCCGCGGCATCATCGCGTATTTCAAGGTTGAGAACGGATCCATCCGCACCGGCGACCGCGTGAAGTTCGTCAACACGGGCAAGGAATACACCGCCGACGAGGTCGGAGTGCTCAAGATGAAACTCTGCCCCACGGGCGAGATTCCGTGCGGTTCGGTGGGCTACATCATCTCCGGCATCAAGACCGCTGTCGAGGTGAAGGTGGGCGACACTATCACCCACGTCGCAAATCCCTGCAGCTCAGCCATCGAGGGCTTCGAGGACGTGAAGCCCATGCTCTACGCGGGCATGTTCCCCGTCACCGCCGACCAGTACGAAGACCTGCGCGCCTCGCTCGAAAAGTTCTGCCTCAACGACGCCTCGCTGGTCTTCGAGCCCGAGAGCTCGCTGGCCCTGGGCTTCGGCTTCCGCTGCGGCTTCCTGGGCCTGCTCCACATGGAGATAGTGCAGGAGCGCCTCTTCCGCGAATTCGACATGGACGTGGTCACGACCGTGCCCAACGTATCTTATAAGGTATATACGACGCAGGGCCAGGTGATCGACGTGCACAACCCCTCAGGCCTGCCCGCCCCCACGCTCATCGACCACATCGAAGAGCCCTTCATCCAGGCCCAGGTCATCAGCAAGAGCGAGTTCTACGGCCCCATCATGAAGCTCTGCCTCGACAAGCGCGGCAT
>CAJONI010000021.1 GCA_905235995.1 uncultured Bacteroidales bacterium | reverse complement strand
TTCTCCATGATGGCATCTAGCACGTCAAATGCCAATGGGGGAGGCACGAGACGGCCTGTTTCGGGATCCACTGTGCACTGCTCGGGAGTGAACTTGTAGGCTCCGTGGCTGGTGCCGATGGAGATCGCGAGGCTGTCGCAGCCGGTCCTGGTGGCGAAGTCGATGACTTCCTCGGGACGGGTGTAGTGGGATTCCTCGGAGGATACTTCATCTTCCACGCCGGCGAGCACGCCGAGCTCGGCCTCTACGGTCACGTCATACTGGTGTGCGTAGTCGACGACCTTCTTGGTGAGGGCGACGTTCTCCTCGTAAGGGAGGGAGGAAGCGTCGATCATCACGGAGCTGAAGCCCATGTCCACGCAGCTCTTGCAGAGTTCGAAACTGTCGCCGTGGTCGAGATGGAGGCAGATCTGGGGACGCTCCCAGCCAAGTTCCTTGGCATACTCGACGGCACCCTGTGCCATGTAGCGGAGGAGGGTCTGGTTGGCGTAGTTGCGCGCACCCTTGCTCACCTGGAGGATGACGGGGGACTTGGTTTCTGCAGCGGCCTGGATGATGGCCTGGAGCTGCTCCATGTTGTTGAAGTTGAATGCAGGGATGGCATAACCGCCTGCTACGGCCTTGGCGAACATATCGCGAGTGTTCACAAGGCCCAGTTCTTTGTAAGATACCATAGTATTGTTGTTGTTCTGGATTTTCAACAATGCAAAGATAATGGAAAATCGCCAAGAATTGTTAATTTTGTACTCTTCAAACACAAAATAAACGATGGGAAAAGTCGTCATCATCTCGGCACCCTCCGGATCGGGCAAGACCACCGTGGTGAATCATCTCCTCGACAACTACGACTGCTTCGCATTCTCCGTCTCGGCGACCACCCGCGCCCCCCGTGGAGCGGAGCGCGACGGCGAGGCCTATTACTTCCTCACAGTGGAAGATTTCCGGCGCAGGCTTGCCGCCGACGAGTTCGTGGAGCATGAGCAGGTGTACCAGGGAGTCTACTACGGAACCCTCAAGTCGGAAGTCGAGAGGCTCTGGGCGCAGGGCAAGGTGATACTTTTCGACGTCGACGTCAAAGGCGGAGTTAGCCTCAAGAAATATTTCGGCGACGATGCCCTCTCTATCTTCGTCAAGGCCCCTTCCATACGCGAGATACACCGCCGCCTCGTAGCGCGCGGGACCGACTCCCCGGAATTCATCGCCGAGCGCGTGAAGAAGGCACGCATCGAGATGATGTACCAGCCCCGTTTCGACTGCATACTCGTGAACGACGACCTGCCCACCTGTCTGGCAGAAGCCGAGCGCCTGGTGGGCGATTTCCTGGCCCGTTGATACCCACTCCTTAATACCGTACTCCCAGAGATGAAGGTCTCCCTGCTCTTCGGTTCGTTCAACCCCATCCATGAAGGCCACATGGCAATCCTGCGCTATCTCGTGGAAGAATCGCCGGCCGACGAGGTGCGGATGGTGGTATCGCCGCAGAGCCCTTTCAAGAAGGGGAGGGGACTGCTCTCCAATGCGAGCAAAAGGCTGAAAGCCGCCCGTGAAGCCGTGACTGCGGCCGGCCTGCCCGTAGCCGTCTCCGATGTGGAATTCTCCATGCCCGAGCCCCGCTACACCATCGACACCCTGCATCTTCTGCAGGAAAAGGAGCCTGATAACGAGTTCGTGCTGGTGATGGGCGCCGACAATCTCCTTTCGCTGGAAAACTGGCGCTGCGGAGACGAGATTCTGCGTGAATTCGAGGTCTGGGTCTATCCGAGGCCGGGAAGCGATGCGCGAAGCGTCGCCGACCGCCTCAATGCCATGCCGGACTGCAAGGGCGTGACCCTGTTCGAGGACGCACCTCTCTACGACATCTCTTCAACTGAAATAAGGAACCGGGGCTGAGCTGCCTCAGAAAGTGAAGCGCTGCGTCTCGACCGTCACGTTTCCGCACCGGTCCGTGACAGTGAGCTTTATCTCGTGCTGTCCGCGGCGCACACGCGTCTCCTTGAGCTCCAGCAAGACAGTCGAGCCCTTCAGCATCGAGAGATACCATTTCCCGTCGATTTCGACCCTGGCCGAGACGACGCCCGAGCCTTCGTCGTCCACGCGGGCGCGTATGGTCCTGCCCGAGACTATGCCGTTCCTGCCGCCCAGCCAGCGTATGCTGGGGGCCACTGTGTCGATGGCTACGCAGTAGGTCCCGAAGCCCGTGCGTACTCCTGCATAGCTAAGGGTCTTGTCGTAGTTGGCCATGTAGGCCTTGCCTTCCAGATCTTCCGGCACATCGGCAGCTATCTCCAGCTCTCCGGGCTGCAGCAGGGGGATGTCAGGAGAACCTATCTGCCAGACAGCGGAGCAGATGCCGCGCTCCGGCTCGGGATCGCCCACGCGTCCGTAGCTGAAGATGATGTCGCGGAAGAGCGAGTTTGCGGGCAGATAGTACGACATCCCGTCGGCAACCACTGAATTCTGCCAGAACCAGGACCAGGGCCACTCCACGGTGGTCAGCGCGGAATCTCGCGGGGGTGCCGTGAAGCCGTCGTCGCGCCTTATCCTGTAGCGCTGGCTGGCGCTGTTGCCGTGCTCGTCGACAGCTACCAGGCGCAGGTTGTGCACCTCGTAGTCGTTCAGGACGATGAGTCCGCCGTCACGGCTGAATATCTTGTCCGACAGGAGATTGTTGGGATCGACCCTGCTTTTGACCAGGTCGCGGCCTCCGTTTCGGCTTTCCCTGTATTCGATGAGCGACTGGATGTAGCGTCCCTTGTCGAAGGCCACTTCGCCGACCTTGAGGCTGAAGATCAGCGTGTCGTCGAGCAGCACCCGGTATTCCTCCACGGCCAGTTTCGACGAGGTGCCTTCCTGCCGGTCGGTGGCGTCGATGGCCACGTAGCTGAGCCGTGGAAGGGCCAGCGTATCGCGCACTGCGCCGGGATTGCGCAGGTTGTGTATCCTCCAGCTGTCGCCCGCGGGATGCTCGTCCACCGCATAGAAGCACACGCGGTGGAACTGGGGCGAAGTCTTGTCTTCGGGCTTGTACACTCCGCGCGAGATGTAGTTCAGTGGCACTTCGCTCCTGGTGTCGCGTATCTCCATGTGTAGATGCGGCCCTGCGGAGGAGCCGGTGTTGCCCACCTGGCCCACGACCTCGCCCTGCCGGACCGGAAACTCATCGGGCCCGAACTCCAGGCTGACGCTGTAGCTTTCGCGGGCGTACTGCTCCTGCTCGACGAGTCGTGCGATCTTGTCGCTGAAGCGGAGCATGTGCCCGTACACTGAGGTCGTGCCGTCGGGGTGGGTGATGTAGAGCCCGTTGCCGTAACCCCATGGGGAAACGCTCACGCGGGAGATGTAGCCGCTCTTGATGGCGTGGATGGGATCGCCTGTCCTGCCGCCGACCCGCCAGTCGACTCCGCTGTGGAAATGGTCGTGGCGGAGTTCACCGTAGGTGCCGGAAAACGACATGGGCACGTCGAGCGGCCTGACGGCCTTCTCCTGTGCCCATGATGCCGTGGCTGCAAGCCAGGCCAGCATTATTGTCAGCGCACGCCTCATGCCTTTGGCGTGAAGCTCGACGACTCCCGCCAGCTTTCGAGTATCTCCTTTTCCTTGCGGTCCAGCTTCTTCGGCATGTAGACCTGCACGTAGATGAGGTAGTCGCCGCTGCCGTAGCCGTTGACCACCGGGATGCCCTTGCCGCGGAGCTTGAGTATCTTGCCTGGCTGCGTTCCGGGTTCGATCTTGATCTTGAGCTTGCTGCCTATGTAGGGGATCTCCACGGAGCAGCCCAGGATCGCGTCGGGGATGGAAAGGTTCAGCTTGTAGACGAGGTCGTTGCCGTCGCGCTGCAGGCCTCCTTCCTTCGGCGTCTCTTCCTCGATGAGGACCAGCAGGTTGCCGGGGATGCCGTTGCCCTTGGCTGCGTTGCCCTTCCCCTGGATGGTGAGCTGCATGCCTTCCTGCACGCCTGCGGGGATCTTGAAGGTGATCTCCTCGGCGCTCTTTACCAGGCCGGTGCCGCCGCACTTGCGGCAGGGATTGGTGATCTTCTTGCCCTCGCCGCCGCAATAGGGGCAGGGCGATGAGGTCTGCATCTGGCCGAGTATCGTGTTGGCGATCTTGGTCACCATGCCGGTGCCGTGGCAATGCTCGCAGGTCTTGATGTCGGCTTCGCTGACCGCGCCGCGTCCCTGGCAGTCGGGACAGGTGTTCATCTTGTTGATCTTCACCTTCTTCTCGACCCCCTTGAACACTTCCTCGAGGCTCAGCTTCACCTTGATGCGGATGTCGCTGCCGCGGCTTACCCTGCGGGTGGAGCCGCGCTGTCCGCCGAAGCCTCCGAACCCCCCGAATCCTCCGCCGAAGGCGCCTCCGAAGATGTCGCCGAACTGCGAGAAGATGTCTTCCATCGAGAACCCGCCGCTGCTGAAGCCTCCCTGTCCGCTCATGCCTGCGTGGCCGAACTGGTCGTAGCGGGCGCGCTTCTGGGGATCGCTGAGCACGTCGTAGGCCTCGGCGGCTTCCTTGAACTTCTCCTCGGCCTGCTTGTCGCCCGGGTTCTTGTCGGGGTGGTATTCGATGGCCTTCTTGCGGTAGGCCTTCTTGATGTCTTCAGCGCTGGCGCCCTTGTCGACGCCAAGCACTTCGTAGTAATCTCTCTTTTCTGCCATTTCTTTTCCTCCTAGATGCCCACGACAACCTTGGCGTAGCGTATCACCTTGCCGTTGAGCGTGTAGCCTTCCTGGGTGACGTCGATCACCGTGTTCTTCTTCTCAGGGTCATCGACCGGGAACTGGGCCACGGCTTCGTGGTAGTCGGTGTCGAAGGGTGCGCCGAGGGCCTCGATGGGGGCCACGCCGCGCTGGTTGAGATAAGCGATGAGTTTGGTGTAGATGAGTACGGTGCCTTCGATGGCGGCTTCGCTCGCGTCTGACTTGCGAAGCACGTCCAGGGCCCTCTGACAGTCGTCGACAACGGGGAGAAGCCCGAGTATGAAGTCGCGGCCGGCGTTGTCGATCAGTTCCAGCCGCTCCTTTGCGGTGCGGCGGCGGTAGTTGTCCCATTCGGCCTGGAGCCTGAGGTACTGGTCCTTGAACTCGGAGTTCTCCTGCTTCGACTTTTCAGCGGCTTCACGGGCCGCTTCGAGTTCCTGCTGGAGCGACTTTATCTGTTCGGCCAACTTGCGCTGCCTGCGGGATGCCTTGTCCTGCGGCTGCTCGTTCTCCGTCACTTCCTGTTCAATCTTTTCGATATCTTCTTTTATCATGATTCCAATGTTTATATGCCGGCAAAGATAATCAAAATATCTGCCACCCCGAAATGCGGTCATTTTGTCAGGCCGGGGCGGGGAAGGGTGTGAAATGAGAAAATTATTTTTGCGAATTCAAATGTTTCGATTACATTTGCAGTCCCAACCTGATGGCGCTATCGAATAAGGGTTCAGTTCGCGGCCCTCTCAAGGCTGAAATCCGGGTTCGAATCCCGGTAGCGCTACAAAAAAGGTGACTCCCTTTCGGAAGTCACCTTTCTTTTTTGCCTACAGTCTTACGAGAGCACCAGCTGTCCGTCCTTGAAGGTTGCGGTAATCTCGCTGTCGCGGGAGAGCGAACCGTCGAGCAGCTTCCTTGCAAGCTCGTCTACAAGTTCCCTCTGCAGCACCCTCTTCACCGGCCTTGCACCGTAGGCAGGGTCGTAGCCCTTCTCGCTCAGGTAGTCGATGAATTCTTCTGTGAAGCTGATGCTTATGCCCATCGACTTCATCTTCTCCTGGAGCTGGCCTATCTGCAGCTGGACGATCTTCCTGATGTCCTCCGGGGTGAGTTCGTGGAACACGATTATCTCGTCGATACGGTTGATGAACTCAGGCCGGAAGCTTTCCTTCACGAGCTCGGGCTTCAGGTTCGAGGTCATGATCAGGATGGTGTTCTTGAAGTCGACCGTGCGGCCCTTGTTGTCGGTAAGGCGTCCGTCGTCGAGGACCTGAAGCAGCACGTTGAACACGTCGGGATGGGCCTTCTCGATCTCATCGAGCAGTATCACGGAGTAGGGTTTGCGCCTGACCGCCTCGGTCAGCTGTCCGCCCTCGTCGTAACCCACGTAGCCCGGAGGCGCTCCCACCAAGCGGCTGACGGTATGGCGTTCCTGGTATTCGCTCATGTCGATGCGGGTGATCATGTTCTCGTCGTTGAACATGTATTCTGCCAGGGCCTTCGCCAGTTCGGTCTTGCCGACGCCGGTTGTGCCGAGGAAGAGGAAGCTGCCGATGGGCCGTTTCTCGTTCTGCAGGCCGGCACGGCTGCGACGGACTGCGTTCGACACTGCGGCTATGGCTTCGTCCTGGCCGATGACCCTCTGGTGCAGCACTTCCTCGATGTGCAGGAGCTTCTCGCGCTCGCTCTGGAGCATCCTGCCGACGGGAATGCCGGTCCACTTGGCCACGACCTCGGCGATGTCGGTGTCGGTCACGGCTTCGTTCATGATGGGGTTCGGGTTGGAGGCCTTCTGCTTCTCGAGTTCCTCGATCTGCTTCTGCGCCTCAGCCATCTTGCCGTAGCGGAGCTCTGCAACCCGTCCGTAGTCGCCGCGGCGTTCAGCTGCGTCGGCTTCGATGCGGTAGTCCTCAATGGCCTGGCGGTTCTCCTGGATGGCCTTGAGGAGCCCCTTCTCGGTATCCCACTGCTTTCCGAGCTCGGCGCGCTCTGCCTGCAGCTTGGCCAGTTCTTCTTCGATCTGGGCCAGTTTGGGCGACTCGCCTTCGCGTTTGACGGCTTCCTTCTCGATCTGCAGCTGCTTGATTCTGCGGTCGAGTTCGTCGATGCATTCCGGTACGGAGTTGAGCTCGAGCCTCAGTTTCGAGGCGGCTTCGTCGACCAGGTCGATGGCCTTGTCGGGGAGGAAGCGGTTGGTGATGTAGCGGTGCGAGAGTTCCACTGCGGCGATCAGGGCGTCGTCTTCGATGCGAACCTTGTGGTGGTTCTCGTAGCGTTCCTTCAGGCCGCGGAGGATGGATATCGACTCGGCCACTGAGGGCTCGTCGACCATGACCATCTGGAAGCGGCGTTCCAGCGCCTTGTCGGTTTCGAAATACTTCTGGTATTCGTCGAGGGTAGTGGAGCCGATGGCCCTGAGCTCGCCACGCGCAAGCGCGGGTTTAAGTATGTTGGCTGCGTCCATCGCGCCGCTGGAGCGTCCGGCTCCGACAAGGGTGTGGATCTCGTCGATGAAGAGGATGATCTGTCCGTCGCTTTCGGTGACGGCCTTGACCACGCCTTTCAGGCGCTCTTCAAATTCGCCCTGATACTTCGCGCCGGCGATAAGCGCGCCCATGTCCAGGGAGTATATCTCCTTGGTCTTCAGGTTTTCCGGCACGTCGCCGGAGACTATCCTCTGGGCGATTCCTTCGGAGATGGCTGTCTTGCCGACGCCGGGTTCGCCGACGAGGATGGGGTTGTTCTTGGTGCGGCGGGAGAGGATCTGCAGCACGCGGCGCACTTCGTCGTCGCGCCCGATCACGGGATCCAGCTTCCCGCTCCGCGCCCTCTCGTTCAGATTGATGGCATACTTGCCAAGCAGTTCAAGATTTTCTTTGTTCATATATTGTCCTCCTTTTTTTTATCAATTCATTGATACGCTTCGGCAAAAGCTTATCAAAATAATTACCATTTCGATTTTTGTGACAAATTGTCAGTGTTGGATAATTGAAAGTGAATTGCTACATTTGTTCGTTAAAACGAACAATTACTGAATTCATTATAGTATGAAAAAAATCATTCTTCTCGCTGCCGCTCTCGTCAGCATCGCAGCCGTAGCACAGCCCCCCGTGGGCCCCATCCCCCCAAAACCCCAGGACAATGGTGAGAAGTTCGAATTCACAGTAGTGAAGGAGAATCCCATCACCTCCGTGAAGAACCAGGCCAGCTCCGGCACCTGCTGGTGCTTCTCCTCCCTGTCGTTCATCGAGTCCGAAGCCATCCGCATCAACAAGCTCAAGGAAGCCGACTATCCCGACCTCTCCGAAATGTTCGTCGTCTCGCATGCATACGCCGACAAGGCCAAGAAGTTCATCCGCGTCGACGGCGCCCTGAACTTCGCCCAGGGCAGCTCCTTCGGCGACCTGATCTACGTGCTCCGCGACTACGGCATCGTGCCCGACGAAGTGATGCCCGGCCTGAACTACGGCACCGACCGCCACATGCACGGCGAACTCGAAGCCGGACTCAAGGGCTTCATGAACGCCATCCTGAAGAACCCCAACCGCAAGCTCTCCACCGCATGGTACCCCGCCGTCCAGGGCATCCTCGCCGCCTATCTCGGCCCCATCCCCGAGACCTTCACCTGGAAAGGCAGGGAATATACCCCCAAGAGCTACTTTGCAAGCCTGAACGTCAACCTCGACGACTATATGGACTTCACCTCCTGGACACATATTCCTTATTATGAGAAACATCCCGTGGAAGTGGCCGACAACTGGCGCTGGGAGGAGGCATGGAACGTGCCAATGGACGAGATGATGGCCATCATCGACTATGCCGTGATGAACGGCTACACCGTGGCCTGGGCCTCAGATGTGAGCGAGACCGGCTTCACCCGCGACGGCATCGGCATCGTGCCCGACATGGAAGCCATCGCCAGGCAGGCCGAGCAGGCTGGCAGCGACCAGGCCCGCTGGGTCGGCGCCGCGATGGGCCAGCAGCGTCCCACCTTCAACAAGCCCGTTCCCGAACTGACCATTACCCCTGAGATGCGTCAGCAGGGCTATGAAGAGAAGACCACCACCGACGACCACGGCATGCAGATCTACGGCATCGCCAAGGACCAGAACGGCACCAAGTACTATATGGTGAAGAACTCCTGGGGCGAGACCGGCAAGTACAAGGGCCTGTGGTATGTCTCGGAGTCTTATGTGAAATACAAGACCATGGACTTCATGGTCCACAAGGATGCCATCCCCAAGGATATCAAGAAGAAACTCGGTGTCAAATAAATGAAACGTATCCTTTCCATAACGGTTGCAGCGGTCATTTGTACCGCTGCTTTCGCGCAGACGCAGACCATCTACAGTTTCACTCCGGTCCGCGACATCCCCGTCACTTCCGTGAAGGACCAGGCACGCACGGGCACCTGCTGGTGCTTCGCGACCATTTCCTTCCTCGAAGCTGAGCTGCTCCGCCAGGGCAGGGGAGAGTACGACCTTTCGGAGATGTTCGTAGTGCGCAAGAACTACGACGTGCGTATCTTCGACAACTACCTCCGCAGCGGCAACGGCAACATCAACCCCGGCTCCATCGCCCACATGGCCACCAACGCCATAGCCGGCAACGGCATAGTACCTGAAAGCGTCTACTGCGGCATCAACTACGATTCCCCGGGCCACAACCACGGAGAGCTCTCCGCCTACCTCAGGGGCATAGCCGACGTTTCGGTGAAGCTCAAGAACCTGAGCCCTGAATACCACGAGCTTGTCGAGAGCCTCTTCGACATCTATCTGGGCAAGGTCCCCGAGACTTTCAGCTACAACGGAAAGGAATACACTCCGAAGAGCTTCGCGAAGATGCTCGGGCTCGACGACCTTAGCGACTATGTGGAGCTGACGAGCTTCAGCCACCATCCCTTCTGGCAGCAGGTTCCTCTCGAAGTGCCTGACAACTGGGACCACGCCAGACTCTGGAACGTGCCGCTCGAAGACATGATGCGGATAATCGACAACGCCCTGGAGAACGGCTACACGGTCGCCTGGGACGGCGACCTTACCGCAGGCGAATTCCAGCACAACCGCGGCATCGCGATCTGCCCGAATCCTGAGGATTTCGCCGAGGCCGTCAAGCTGGAGAAGGTGTATCCTGAGCGCCAGGTGACCCAGGAGATGCGCCAGGCCGACTTCGAGCATTTCATCACCAAGGACGACCACCTGATGCACCTCACCGGCCTGTTCAAGGACCAGAACGGAGGCAAGTTCTACAAGACCAAGAACTCGTGGGGCGAAAGCAACGGCGAGATGAAGGGCTACCTCTACATGTCGAAGGCCTACCTCGAGATGCGCACCGTCAGCATCATGGTACACAAGGACGCCATCCCTAGGGACATACGTAAGAAGCTGGGCCTCTGATGAAGCGACACATACCAAATCTCCTCACCCTGTGCAACCTGCTCTCAGGTTGTGCAGGGGTTGTTTTTGCGGTACGCGGAAACTTTCCTGCAGTGCTGCTCTGCCTAATGGTCTCGGAGGTGTTCGACTTCTCCGACGGTTTCGCCGCCCGCAAGCTGAAGGCCTACTCCGATATCGGCAAGGAGCTCGACTCCCTGGCCGACCTGATCAGTTTCGGCCTGGCGCCGGCCTGCTGCCTGTCGTCCGTCTATGCCATCTCGCATCCGGAGATTCCGCTGCTGCGCTGGCTTCCGTTCCTGCTGGTGGCCGCCTCGGCACTGCGGCTTGCCAAGTTCAACATGGACACGCGTCAGGGCACCGAGTTCCTGGGCCTTGCGACTTCGGGCTGCGGACTGCTGCTGACGCCGCTGGCCGTATATTCCTACTGCACCGAGGGTTTCCTGCACACGCTGATGGGTTCCGTGTGGTTCATCCCTGTCCTGACGCTGTTGTTCTCCTTCCTGCTGGTATCCGAGATTCCCATGTTCTCGCTCAAGAAGATGAACGCGCGGCTGAAGGCTTTCATCGTCGGTTCCGTGGTGCTCGTCGCCGCTTCGCTCATCCGCGAGGCGGGCAGTCCCTGGTACCTCAAGATAAGCCTCTGCCTGGTGCTGGTGATGACCTTCTACCTGGTCATGAATTTGGTTATTCCTAAAAAATAGAATACCTTTGCGCTCCGCAAAACGGTTCCGTAGCTCAGCTGGATAGAGCAACAGCCTTCTAAGCTGTGGGTCTCGGGTTCGAATCCCGACGGAATCACAAACTGGAAGCCTCATGGCTTCCAGTTTGTGATTAAAGGGGCTGCTTGCAGCCCCTTCTTTTTTACTGGGGCACATCCCCAGACCCCTCGGCCTCCGGCCGCCCCGCAGAAGCGGGTATAATGCAGAGGCCATGGGCCTCCCGATTTTCAATGCTTCGGCACAAGAAAGATTCCAAATGGGAATGCGCAGGCCGCTTGCGGCCGAGCATAATCCCGTCATCCCGAGCTTGTCCCGGTATTTCAGCGCTTCGGCGGATGCGCGAAGTGGCTGCTCCTCATGGTTCGCGGCAGGCGCGTCCTGCGCGTCCGTCCCTTGACGGCGAACTTCTCCCTTTTAGCCGCCGCTGCGCGGCGGCTATCGGTCGAAGAACCTGTTTTCGTCGGCGTCCTCGGAAATATTCCCATTGAAAAAGAGCCACCTTCTTTCGAAGATGGCTCCTACCGGGCTTCGTAGTATATCAACTCAGTTGTCTGAACTCATCGGCGGTGTCGCCAATGGGCTCGAACGAACTCCTTGCGGCCGTTTCGCCTACGCCAGTAGGCGTGAACGAAAACGGGACTACCATACGTACCAGGTACGTAGAAGCATATCGTTATCTTTACGTCCATAAGTAAATGTGAAATGATGGGATGAAAACGAAAGAAAGGATCCTCCTCAGTACCAGCCCGACTAAATCAAAAAAATAAAGAACACCTTCGCCTCACCGGTTCCGGTGCTCTTTTCCCATCATTTGGTCAAGACTCCTTTGACCTACATTTACAGAGCAAAGATAGAAACAATTTTCAGAAATCAACCCGCAAAAAAGCAAAATAACAATACCAAGAACAATATTTGTCGTCATCCTGAGCTTGTCCCGGTATTTCAGCGCTTCGGCGGATGCGCGAAGTGGCTGCTCCTCATAGTTCGCGGCAGGCGCGTCCTGCGCGTCCGTCCCTTGACGGCGAACTTCTCCCTTTTAGCCGCCGCTGCGCGACATCTAACGGTCGAAGAACCTGCGCCGTCACGAGACGGGACTCCCGCTTGGCCGCGTTTTTCCTGCCGCTCACAAATCGTCGCAGCCACTTCACGCATCTGCCATTCGCGCTTTCTTGGGGCAAATTTTAAGGACGCTTTTCGGGGCATCGTTCTTCGTTTATCATTCAGCGATGCAGGAAATAGAGAAAGTCTATAACTTATTGTAAATAAATACTTTAACTTTTTGACCTTTTCACGTTTGTCCCCCTGCTGTCCCCGAATGTTTTGAGGGTGCAGGTCATTTGAGCGGTAAAAAGGTCACGGGGGACAAAAATGTGCGAATGCAGCGCAGCATTGTCCCCCGAGATTAAAAAAACTATCTGACGGATTGTCATGATAGAAGCCATTCGATGGCTGAGATGATATGGATGGTCTTTCCATCGATCACGACATCCCGAGTAGGGGAGAATGCAATCAGGGTCAGATTGTCGCAGTGGAGAGGCCCTGCCGCCTGAATAAGGGCGGAGGTCTCCCGGTTGTAGGATTTCGGCGTGTCAATCTCGTAGGCGACCTGGATGAGTTCGAGCGCCCGGTCTTTGTTGCATACGACGAAGTCCACCTCTTTGGCCCGTGGATCAGCCTTGTAGTAGTAAACGTCGCGGAAGTTATAGGCGCAGCGGCGCAGCAGTTCGATGTAGACTACGTTCTCAAGACGCCAGCCGGTGTTTTCACCGGCCATCGAATTCTCCCGGTTGTCCTGAAACCCCGGATCGACGATGTATGATTTGGGGTTCCTTATTCTGTTCTTGCTCTTGAAAGAATGCTTGGTCAGAATCTGGATGAGGAATGCCTGGCGCAGATAGTCAGCGTATTTCTTGCAGGTCTTGTCGCTGATGCCGAGGATTTCGGACATCTCTTCATAATTGATCTCCTGACAGGCGTTGTTGATAAGATGCCCCGCAATCTTCCGGAGAGCCTCGACGTTGCGGATTTTGTAGCGGCGCTTGATGTCTTTCTCCAGAATGGCGTTGATCAGGCTCTCGATATAACCTCTTTTGTTCCTCAACCGCTGGAGTTCCGGTAAGCCTCCCGTGGAGATGTAGTCAATGAACGCGCTCTTGCGGGATGCTTCAGCTTTTGTGGTGATGCCCGCAGTGTCTATCGGATGGAATGAGCAATACTCCGAGAACGAGAACGGGAAAAGGCGGATCTCGTTATATCGCCCGGTAAGGTGGGTGGCAAGTTCGCTGCTGAGCAGTTTTGCATTACTGCCCGTCACGAATATCCTCATCTTGCTACGCAGGAGACGGTTTACGAAGAGATGCCATCCGTCCACATCCTGAATCTCGTCCAGGAAGAGATATGGGATGTCGGTGCCGTATAGCTGATAGACGCAGGAAAGAACCGTATTCAGATCTTTTGCTTCCATTCCAAGAAGCCGGTCATCATCGAGGTTGATGTAGCCGTAACGGATACCATGCTCCAGCAGTACTTTGTGACAAATAGTGGACTTGCCGCTTCGGCGCACTCCGATTACAACCTGAGCCAGGGAGCTGTCGAACTCGAAGAGGTCTTCCTCCCTGCGGGATACCCACGCGGAAGGGTCATACCCTTTTATTTCATCTCGTTGTTCTGCAAGGACTTGCAGTATTATTCTCTCGTCAATCATTTCTTTTCGTAAATGGTTGATACAAAGATAGTAAAAATATACGAATTCCGATAAAATGCAGAAAACATGCTCTTGAATTCCGATAAAATGCACTTTTGGAGCGTCTGAAATCCGATAAGATGGACCATCAAAAAGGTGCGGCCAAGCAGGTGTACCGGTGTTAACAGTCTTCTCAAAAAAAGTTTCACGGCTAACCTGTTGTTTTTCAACAACGGTTACTTTGGTGTAACTTACTCTCTGCAAAGTGCCTTCTTGTTTGATAATCAAAAAGTTCGCATCTTTGCAGTAACCAAAGGAAACCAAGATTAAAAAGGTAACCCATTATGGACAGAAAACAGATCAAGGATGCGATGTTTCCGGAGTGCCCGGTCCGCAATGTGCTCTCGCGAATCATGGACAAATGGACGCTGCTTGTGCTCTATACGTTGGAGAGTACCGGTACGATGCGCTTCAACGACATCCACCGCGCTGTCCCGGACATCTCGCAGAAGATGCTCACCACTACGCTCAAGAGCATGGAGAGAGACGGTCTCGTGGCTCGGAAGGTAATACCTGCTGTGCCAGTGAAGGTGGAATACACACTCACGGAACGCGCTTTGAGCCTGATGCCGCTGCTGGACCAGCTGCTGGGCTGGTCGCTCGAGCATTTTGGGGAAATCATGGCAGAGCGTCAGAAGCACTTCAAGTAGATATTTGTGCGTACAAATCCATATTTCATTCACTTTTAACCCTTTCCAATCATGAAAAGAGCCAATATTTCCGGATTCGTGATGAGCTTCGCTCAGGAAGCCCCGTCCGCTTGTGGCAGCGCCTGCGGTGCCGCCAAGCCCGAAGAAAAGCCCTCTGCCTGCGGAAGCGCCTGCGGCGCAGCCGAGCCCAAGAAGGAAGAGCCCAAGCCCAGCGCTTGTGGCAGTGCTTGCGGAGCCAAGTAATGCTGCAGTACTTCGCATTCCAGTGGCACATCACTGATTATTGCGATCAGCGGTGTAAACACTGTTACATCTTCGCCGAGGGGCATCCGAAGCTGATTACCGTCAGCCTGCCGGATGCCCGTCGGGTCATTGACAACTGCTTGGACATGTGCTCCCGGATGGAGGAGCGCGTGCCGTATTTCTATATCACAGGAGGAGACCCGGTGCTGCATCCGCGGTTCTGGGACATCCTGGGAATGCTCAAGGAGCGGAAGATACCCTTTACCATCTTGGGCAATCCTTTTCACTTGACCGACGAGGTCTGCGCCCGTCTCAAGGCCTACGGCTGCGAGAAGTATCAGCTCTCCATAGACGGAAACCGGGAGACGCACGACTGGATGCGGAAGCCCGGCTCCTACGACATCACGCTGGAGAAGATTGCCGTACTGAAAAAGGCCGGCATCAAGGTGGCCATCATGACCACAGTCTCCGCAGTGAACGCGGACCAGATGGAGGAAATCATCGATACCGTAGTGGCCCACAAGGCCGATGTCTTTGCCTTCGGCCGATATTGTCCCACGTCCACGGAGAAGTCGGCCTACCTGAGCCCGCTCCAGTACCGGGACGTGATGGACCGCTGCTGGAAGAAGTTCCAGGAATACAAGGACTCCGGGACGTATTTCAACCTGAAGGACCATCTGTGGACGCTGTACCTCTATGAGAACGGTCTGTTCAAGATTCCGGAGGGATTGGACGAGAACCTGGTTTACGACGGCTGCAACTGCGGCAACTGCCATTTCACCATCTGCCCGAACGGTGATGTGATGGCTTGCCGGAGGTTTGACAGCATCGTCGGCAATGTGCGAAATACGCCGCTCTACGACCTTTGGATCGGGCCTGAGATGGAGAAGTATCGCCAATATGAGAAATTTGAGAAGTGCCGCCGCTGCGAGCTTCTGCGCTTCTGCCGCGGCTGTCCGGCCGTCACGTACGGCTATACCCACAATTTTTACGCACCCGATCCTCAATGCTGGAAAGAGATTCCCGGTCAAACTGGGAATGACGAATAAGAACTATGGATATATTTGAACTGATAAAATACCGCCGCTCCATTCGTAAGTATGAGGATCGGCAGATTCCCCGGGAAGATCTGGAGAGAATCATCGAAGCAGGCCTGTATGCCCCCAATGCCGGTGGTGGCCAGCGCAGTATGATAGTGGCACTCCGCGATCCCAAACTCACTGAAGCCGTGGGCAAGATGAATGTAGGCAAACTGGACCGTTCCCGCCTTTCCGGTAACTTCGTATCCATGGAGCAACCCAGCATCATCGACGACCCCAGCATCAAGAGCGGCTTCTATGGCGCTCCCACGGTGTGCGTCATTTTTGCCCAAGGGAACTTCCTGTACAGTATTCCGGACTCTTTCTGCTGCGCAGAGAACATGGTCCTGGCCGCCACGGAACTGGGCATCAGTTCCTGCATCATCGCC